>BEID01000364.1 GCA_002898975.1 bacterium HR27
CCCGTCATAACCCAGCGCCCGCGCCCGCAGTGCAGCACGCCGCAGGCCCTCCGCATCCCGGAAATCGGCATACGGGCCATCGATCGCCAGCAGTCCGAAAGCCCGTGCCGCGACGAGTAGGCGGTGCATCGGGTAATCCAGCCGGGAGCCCCCGTACAGCTCGTCCCACTGGTCGAAGGTACCGATCGCTGTCATCGGCATGCCCACCGACGCTGCGTAATCACCGGGCCCGAAAACGAGTGCGCGCAGACGCTCGCTCGCCTGCGCGATCGCCTCGACTTCGACCAACCCCCGCGCCGTCTCGACCTGTACCTCGAGTGCGATCGGCTCGACCCGCCCGCACGTCGCTTCCAGCGTCTCGAGTAGTCGAGTCACCGCCGCGACATCAGCCGGGCTGTTCACCTTCGGGACGATGACGATGTCGACCGCCCCACCTGTTGCCGCAACCAGCTCCACGAGATCGCGATACCAATACGGAGAATCGACCGGGTTGATCCGTACCGTGCGCGGTCGTCCTCGCCAGTCCATCTCCTGCAGAGCCTGGCAGACCGCCCGTCGTGCAGCGTCCTTCGCCGCTGGCGCAACCGAATCTTCCAGATCCAAAAAGACCAGGTCGGCTTCCGAGCGCAACCCCTTCTCGAACAGCTCCGGTCGCGACCCTGGCACCGAGAGCACGCTCCGTTCGGCGTTCACGTCCGGTCACCCCTTCGCTCGTTCCGCTTCGCGACAAGCACGAACCAGGAACCGGTTCCGTCCTGCGACACACTGCCGTTTGTACCATGCACGTACAGAGAACGTCCGTGTTCTGCGACCGACAACCCTCACCCGACGGATGGAGGGAGCGATGCCAACCGACTGGACAGCACTGGCGACCACCTTCAGAGAACGCGTACGGGAAGCCACCGGTCATGACCTCGACTTTTCGCTCGAGTCGCTCGCACTTCTCGACGATCTCCTGGACGAATGGCTACATCTGGCTGAAGTCTATGGCAGCGATCGTCCGCACGACCTGAGCGAGCTGGAAGGGCCGCTCGTCGCGTATGTTGGGGAGACACTGCGACGAGCGTTCGGCGGGCACTGGGTCGAACGTCCGACTGGCCCGGTGCTCCGCGTGTCCCAGGCCATCGACCTCGATCTCGGTCCACTGGTACGTGCCACGCTCGCGCACCAGCATCGCCCGAGCTTCTCTCGCCTCGCGAGTGCCTTGGAACGCGAACTGGAAGAGCGCGCATGGGAGTGACCACCTTCGCGCAATTCATCGGTATCGACTTCTCGGCAGCCAGGGACGCGGGTCAACGCATCTGGATCGCACGTGCTGTACCCACGCACGGGCACTTGCGCATCGACGCCGTCTTTGCGGCAGCTGAACGCTTCGGCCGTTCTCGCCAGGAGGCCACTGCAGGACTGGTTACCTTCCTCGCCGCGAGCACCGGTGCCCTCGTCGCCTGCGATGCCTGCTTCGGGCTCCCTGATCCACTGGTGAGCGAGCCATGGACGGAGTGGATCCGCCTGTACCCGGCTCGCTTTCCCGATCTGGTTACCCTGCGTGCAGCCGGTCGTACCGCTGAAGGGTACGAGCGGCGTCGTCTCACCGACCGCCTCACCGGTGCGCCGTTCGCCCCGACCAACCTCCGCCTGTACCGCCAGACCGATCTCTGGCTGCGTTGCATCCTCAGCGAACTCGTCCGTCGCCAGGTGGCCACGGTCGCACCGTTCCAGGAACCTGAGCCACCGAAGCCGCATCTCATCGAGGTCTGCCCAGCAGCCTCGTTGCGGAGCTGGGGCTTACCGTACCGCGGCTACAAAGGAAGGGGACTCGCACAGCGGGCGATGCGGGTGCGGATCGTCCAGGAGCTGCAGGCGTTCGGAGTCGACTGCCCTCCCGCTTCGTGCGCACGTATCGTCGATCAGCCAGGCGGCGATGCACTCGACGCGGTCATCGCTGTCGTGACCGCCTGGCTCGTCGCCCGGGATGGATCGCTCCGTGCGCCGCTCCCACCCGAGGCATACCGCGAAGGCTGGATCTACACCGGCGATCCACGGATAGCGGCGAGCTGCCGATAGACCGCGAGTAGCCTCTCACCGATCCGTGCCCACGCGTATTCCTGCTCGACGAGCTCCCGTGCCGCGCGCGCCAGCGACCACCCGTGTTCCGGACAGTCGAGCAGCCGTACCACCGCCTCGGCGAAGGAGGCCGGATCGTCGGCCAGAAGGAGGTGCGTACCGTCTCGCACCGCCAGGCCTTCTGCACCGATCCGTGTCGAGACTACCGGTCGTCCAGCCGCGAACGCCTCCAGAATCTTGAGGCGTGTCCCGCTTCCTGAGCGCAACGGCACGACGACCACGCTCGCACGGGCGAGCCAGGGTCGCACGTCGGGCACCGTGCCGACCACGTTCACGCCGGGAACCTCACCCAGAGCACGCACCGAAGGCGGTGGGTCCAGGCCCACCAGGCTCCAACGCGCCGTGGGTCGTGCTGCCCGGATCCGCGGCCAGATCTCGCGAGCGAACCAGTGCACAGCATCGACATTCGGCAGATACCGGTACGTGCCGACGAACAACACGTGATCCGGCTCAGCAAGGCGAAGATCCAGGATGGGAAACTGGTCGATGTCCACACCGTTGGGAACGATCACCACCGGACGCTGCGTGACCCGTTCGATCTCATCAGCGTCCACCGCTGAGGTCGCCAGGCAGAGCGCGGCGCGACGCCAGGCAGTCTCCTCATCGCGTCGGACGCGGCGAGCCTCCCAGCGCAGCCACGCGCGTCGCCAAAGTGACGCGTTTTTAGCTGTGCGCAGAAGGGCCCGATACTCGATGTTGTGCGCATCGAGCACCA
>BEID01000365.1 GCA_002898975.1 bacterium HR27
CCTACTGGTGGCTGCTTCCAGCGATCGCCGTCTACTTCGTCGGGGTCGTCCTCCGGGCGATGCGCTGGTCCATCCTGCTCTCGCCCGTGCGTTCCCTCAGTTGGCGGCAGCTGTTTCCGGCAGTCAGCGTCGGCTACATGGCCAACAATGTCTTGCCGTTCCGCACCGGAGAGATCGTCCGCGCCTATGCTGTCGGTCGGCAATTCGGCCTGAGCAAGACGGCAACGCTGACCACGATCGTTCTCGAGCGTTTGCTCGACGGGCTGACCATGCTCGGTTTCATCGTCGTCGCGGCGACGGTCGTGGCGCTGGACAACGCGCTGCGTCACGTCGCGTTGTTCGCCTCGGCGCTGTTTCTGCCAGCTTTCGGACTCCTGATCGTCGCCGCGCGCTCCGCTCGGACGTTGTCGGTCGCCTTGTGGATCCTGCAGTACGCGCCCCGGGCTGTCCGTGCGCGGGCTGAGCGTCTGGTGCGTTCCGGCTTCGCTGGCGTGGCGGTTTTTCGGAGCAGCTCGGCGCTCCTGCAGGCCATCGGTCTTTCGCTCGCAGCCTGGCTGGCAGAAGCGGCGATGTACGCACTGGTCGCCCATGCTTTTGCTTTCGATCTATCGCCCGCGCTGGTCCTTTTGACGACAGCAGCTGCGAATCTCGCGACGTTGATCCCGTCCTCGCCAGGCTATATCGGACCGTTCGAGGCTGGTGTGCTGCTGGTGCTGGCTGGTGTGGGTGGGATCGCTCGCTCGCTCGCGCTGTCGTACGCGATCGTCCTGCACGCGGCGCTCTACCTGCCGATCACGCTGGTCGGCCTCGTTTTCTGGTCGAAGTTGCAGCTCGATTGGGCTGTTCTGCGCCGTGCTCGTACGGAGGAGGTCGTCCCGTCGTGACCGTGTGGCAGGCCCTCGTCCTCGGTATCGTCCAGGGGCTGACCGAGTTCTTGCCGATCAGTAGTTCGGCACACCTCATTCTCGTTCCGTGGTTATTCGGATGGCCAGAACCGGGGCTCTCGTTCAATGTGGCTTTGCACCTCGGGACGCTGAGTGCAGTCCTCGTTTACTTTTCTCGTGATCTCATCACGATCGCTCGGGCATGGTTGACGGGCCTGGCCCAGCGGCGACCGCTCGGGAGTCCGGAAGCACGAATCGGCTGGGCCGTTCTGATCGGGTCGGTGCCGGCTGGTGTGGTCGGTGTGCTGCTCAATGACGCGATCGACCAGTACTTCCATTCCGGGGGCGGTGGGACGTTGGCGATCGGCCTCACCGCCGTACTGTTGATGGCGCTCGGTGCCGCGCTGTGGTTGGCAGAGCGAGCAAGGAGACGGTCACGATCCCTTGCGGAAGTGGGACTCCGAGACGGGTTCCTCGTCGGCGTCGCGCAAGCGCTGGCTCTCCTGCCAGGAGTCTCGCGGTCCGGTAGTACGATCGCCGCAGGCCTCTTCCTCGGCTTCCAGCGCGCTGCGGCAGCCCGCTTTTCCTTCATCCTCGGCATTCCGGCGATCGTCGGTGCGGGGATGCTCGAGACGATGCACCTGCTGCGCACTGGCCTGCCGGCGACCGAGCGGACGCTCTTTGTCGTCGGCGTGGCCGCTTCGGCCGTGACGGGTTTCCTCGCTATCGCTTTTCTGTTGCGTTTCCTCCAGCGCCGCAGTACCGGAGTGTTCGTCCTGTACCGGTTCCTGCTCGGCGCGTTCATCCTCGTGTGGCTGGCTGCCGTGCGCTAGCTTCGTGCTTCCGTAGTCGTCTCCCTTGGTACGGTACCGGGCGCTGGTTCCTCACCCGGTCGGATGTCCGGAATCAACCAGCTCGCGATGAAGCCGATGCCGATGAAGGCGGCTGCGACGAGCGCGGTCCGACGAGCGGCATCGGTGAACGCGTCCTCGATGGCTCGGACCAGCGCCTCGCTGCCCGGTTGTGCGCGAAGCTGAACGAGGATCTGGCCGGCGGACTGCTTGGTGGCGCGGGCGAGCATCGCGGCTTGGTCCGCAGGAAATCCGAGGCGCTCGATGAGGCGCGCTTCGGTGCCGCTGGCGAGTGTGGCGGCGAGGACAGTGCCGAGGATGGCGATGCCGAGTGCAGCGCCGACCTGGCGGGTCGTACTCTGGGTCCCCGATGCCTGACCGGATTGCGCGGTCGGGACTTCAGCCAGGATCACCGAGGTCAACTGCGCGGTGGCCAGGCCGACGCCGAGCCCATAGATGAAGAGTGCGGGGGCGAGGCGCCAACCGTGTGTCTCCGGTGCGAGGACGGGAACCAGGAGGAGCAGACCGGCAGCTTCCAGGAGCATGCCGGCCCGTACCACCTGGCGTGCGCCGAACCGCTGCGCCAAGTTGGCAGCAGCCGGACCACCGAAGAAGGCTCCGAGCGCTACGGCGATCAACACCTGTCCGGTCTGGAAGGCGGTGTATCCTAGAACTGCCTGGAGATAGAGCGGGAGGACGAAGACGATACCGAACTCGCCGAGGCTGACGATCAGTGCCGCGAGGTTGCCCCAGCGGAAGCTCTGGTAGCGGAAGAGACGCAAGTCGAGGAGCACCGGACGCTTGTGCTGGACCCGCCGGAACTCAAAGAGCGTAAAGAGCGGGAGGAGGAGGGCGGCCAGCGCCAGCGCGAGAGGAACCGGCGAGAGCGAGGAGAGCGGCCATTCCCAGGTCCCGATGCGGAAGGTGTCAGCCGGCTGCCACCAGCCGTACCGTTCTCCCTCGATGAGACCGAACACGAGTGCAGCGAAGCCCAGTGCGCTGGCCACGATACCGATCGGATCCAGCCCGCGTGCTGCCTGCGTATCGCGCGTCTCCGGTACGGTCAGGAGCGCGACGGTACCTGCGACTAGGCCGATCG
>BEID01000366.1 GCA_002898975.1 bacterium HR27
AGTGGCACGACGAAGACGCGTGCCGTCAAGAAAATCAACGTTTTGAGCTTACGGCGACGGGACAGTCGCCATGCGGGAGGAATCGGCTCCATGGTCCGCACACTCGCATCGCCCGCGCACGATGGCGAGCACCGTTTCGACAACGTCCTCGATCGATCGCCCATCGGTCTCGACGATCACGGCATCCTCGGCTGGTCGCATCGGGGCGACTGCTCGGCTCGCATCGCGCCGGTCGCGTTCAGCCAGCTCAGCGATGATCGATTCCAGTGGCTGGACGATCCCCCGGCTGGCGAGGTCACGCTGGCGGCGCCGCGCCCGCTCTTCCAGCGAGGCATCGAGCCAGATCTTGACTGGCGCCTCGGGCATCACGACCGTACCGATGTCGCGCCCAGCCATCACCACTCGCCCGTCCCGCGCGATTTCGCGCTGGATCTGGAGCAGCGCCCGGCGCACCTCCGGATGCGCGGACACCACCGAGGCGAGCCGATCGATCTCCGGCGTCCGAATCGCCCAAGTGACATCACGACCATCGATCCGCACGTCGTAGAGCCGTCCATCCTGAACCGAAGGCGGTGCGACTCGCAGCGACAACGATCGTGCCAGTTCGGCCAGTCGCTCGGCATCGTCCGGCGGAACGCCACGCTCCGACGCCACGAGTGCTAGCGTGCGGTAGACGACGCCGGTATCGAAATACAGCGCGCCCAGGCGCTTGGCCACTTCAGCGCCGACGGTACTTTTGCCCGATCCGGCCGGACCGTCGATCGCGACCACGAAGCTGCACGGTTCTGCCACGATACTGCTCCCGCTCCTTCGTCTCCGCCCCAGCAGCAGTTTCCGACAAGCCAACCACCCGCCGCAAGGCTGCCAGCTCTTCTGGCGTCAAATCACGCCACTGTCCGGGAGCGAGGTTGCCAAGCCAGAGCGGTCCGACCCGAACCCGATGCAACCGGAGGACCGGGTAGCCGACCCGCTCGAAAACGCGCCGAATGATCCGATTGCGGCCTTCATGGATCACTACCCGGTACACGGTTCCCTCCGGCTCGGTTCGGACCGCTTCGAGTCGCCGGATCTGCACCGGCCGGCCATCGACAGGCACACCCCGCCGGAGCGCTTCCTCCACCTCGGGAGGCGGGAAGCCATCGACCAAAACCTCGTACTCCTTCTCGAGTTCGTACCGCGGGTGGGTAATCCGGTAGATCAGATCACCATCGTTGGTCAGAAGCAAGAGGCCGGACGAATCACGGTCAAGCCGACCGACCGGGACGACCCGTTCCGGAACCTTCACCAGGTCGAGCACCGTCTTGCGCCCATGCTCATCGGCAGTCGTCGTGATGTACCCGACCGGCTTGTGCAGCATGATGTAGCGACGCGGCTCGGGACGGAGGAGTTTTCCGTCGACCCGAATCTCTTGCCGTTCCGGGTCGACCTTCGTCCCGAGTTGCCGCACCACCACCCCGTCGACCGTCACCCGACCGGCCAGGATCAATTGCTCCGCCTTGCGACGCGAGGCGACCCCATGTGCTGCGAGAACCCGTTGCAGACGCTGCTCGGCCATCGCGCACTCACCCGCGCACTCATCCCTGGTCCCAGCTCGGCACCTCGATCAGCGGCAGCACGACCAGGTCGACTGCTTCGAATTGCAATCGTACCGTACCACGCACGCGCCCCGTTGCGGGAACTTCAGTGACCACGAGCTGCACGCGATCGAGCTGCTCGGTAGGTACCAGCACGGTCGGTGCGAGCGCTGGCACGATACCCCGCGCGGCGAGCGCGGCCAGCTCCGGGAACGTCGCAGCGTCCAGCGTGATCCAGCGAAACTGCGCATCCATCCAGTCGAGAATGGTCTCTACATCGCGATACCGGTCCAGGCTCCCCAGGACGACGACGAGAACCATATCGTGTCCGCGCCGCACAGCCAGGACGAGACATTGCCCAGCTGCCGCACTCGTACCAGTCTTGACGCCGATCACATCCGGTGCCGCGATCAGCTGATTCGTATTGAGGAGAACCAGCTGCCGGGCGTTCGGTCCCTCGACAGCGATGTCCCACCGTGCCGCAGCCACCATCGGTGCGAGCACCGGATCGGCCAGCACGTGTGCCGCCGCGACCGCCAGGTCGCGCGCTGTCGCGAGCTGTCCCGGTACGTCGCGGCCATCCGGCGTGAGAAAGCGCGACCGAGTCAGACCGAGACGCTCAGCCTCCTCGTTCATCGCCGTCACGAATGCCTCGACCGGAGACGCGGCATGCGGCGCGATCCGCTCGCCCGCCACGCGGGCGAGCGCCCGTGCTGCATCGCCGGCCGAGGCGACGAGCATCGCCGCGAGCAAGTCACGGACGGTGAGCCGATCACCCGGCAACAATCCAGCATTGCTGTAGACCGTGGGGTCGACCAGATCCCGCGCATCGATCGTCACCCACTCCTCAGGCGCGAGGTAACGCCGTGCCGTTAACGCCGTGACCATTTTCGTCGTGCTGGCTGGCGGAAGCGGCTCGTCCGCATTCGCTGCGAAGATCTCGACGCCAGCCGTGATATCGGCAACGAAGGCAGAGCGCGCCGTCAGCATCGGCACCGACGTTTGCGCGACTCCTGGTGCGTCGGCAGGGCCGGCATCGAACGCGAGCACCCCCTGCACCGGCCGTTCAGCTAGAAGCAGGGCGAGAACCGAGAGGAGGGCGAAAACAAGGAGCAGCCTGCCCTGTCGTTGGCACGCTCCTCGTTCCCCGCGATACGCTTTGCGGCAGGCACGAGAGCACCGGAGGAGGTGGTCGTGGAAGCGCACAGGATGCGAACGCTGCGTGCGAGTGTCGAGAACGCGG
>BEID01000367.1 GCA_002898975.1 bacterium HR27
CTGGTCGTCGCCGGACCGGACGAGGTCGTCGCTGACTTCGTCGACGGGTTGCACCCGTACCTCCGCGAGCGCTACGTGGGTTCTTTCAACAGCTTGATGGAAGCGAACGCGAAGCAGGTATTGGAAGAAACCCGGCGGATCATCGAGGCGTGGCAGCAACAGGAAAAGCAACGGTATGTGGAACTGGTGCTGGCCGAAGCGCTGAGCCAGGATATGGCGGTCACCGGTCTCGACCGTGTGGTCGAGGCCGTGCAGATGCAGAACGTGAACGCGCTCGTGGTCGACGATCAGCTGCATGCACCAGGTCAGTACTGTCTCCGCTGCGGTGCGTTACAGCCGATCGGCAGCGAAGCGCGCGAGTGTGCGTTCTGCAGCGGGCCGGTGCGTCAGCGCGAGAACATCGTCCCTGAGGTCTATGCCGAGGCGTATCGGCAGAACGCGAATCTCGTGTTCATCACCGAGCCGGCCCTGCGGGCGCAACTCGAGCCGTACGGTGGCATTGGGGCGATCCTCCGCTACCGGATCGGAGCACCGACGACGACATGAGGGCGCACCCGTCACTCGCCATGATCGCGAATGCCGGCGCAGGACGCGTGCGACCGGGCGTCATCGAGCGCGTCGCGCGCGTCCTCGCGCACCGGTTCGCGGTGTCCGTCGAGGTTGGCTCCTCGCCGGAGGAGGTGCTGGAGCTGGCGCGTCGCTGGGCTGGACGGGCGGAACTGGTGGTGGCGTTCGGTGGTGATGGGACGGCTAGTCGCGTCGCCGCTGCAGTGGCCGGTTCCGACTCGTTCTTCAGCGTGTTGCCGGGAGGCTCGACGAACCATGTGGCGCGACTGCTCGGCCTACCGACCGATCCGATCCGGGCAGCGCACGTGCTGACCGGCCCGGTGCGCTACCGGCGGCTCGATGTGGGACGGGTCTCCGGGGATCGTGTTCTGCTCTTCCTCGGAGGCGTCGGCATCGATGCCGAGATCGTAGCGGATGCCCCACCGGGGGTCAAGCGTTTTTTCGCCTGGCGAAGCTACCTCGTGCCTGGTCTCCGGCACCTCGGTGATGGCCCCTGGTCGTTCGAGGTCGAGGTCGACGGCGAGCGTCATGCGGTGAGGGCACGTACGGTACTGGTCGCCAATGGTTCGTTCCTCGTTCACCCGTACTTTCGACTCGGCCCGGACATCGATCCGAGCGACGGGTATCTCGATGTCCTCGCTCTCACTCCGGGTAGCCTGATCGGTTGGGCCGAGGTGTTCGCCTGGACGGCACTCGGCCGACTCTGGCGGGCACGGCATGTCCGGCGCTGGCGTGGCCAGCGCGTCGCGATTCGCACGCAGGAACGCGCGCCGGTGGAGATCGACGGTGATTTCTGCCGGGAGCTTTCGACCCTCTCGGTCACGATCGAACCGGCAGCACTGACGGCAGTCGTGCCGGCGTTCAGTCGTGGGGTCGGCGAGGAGCGAGCGAGCCGTCACGGATAGGTCGCGGATGCATCCCAGCGCTGACCGAGGATTCCGCGATCTTCGCCGTCGACGATGACGCGCACGAGCGGTGCGTTGCCAGACGACACGGTCATCGTCTGCCCGCGGAACGTTCGCCTCGTGCCGGGCTCGAGCACTTCGGCCAAAACGGTTTGGCCATCGACAGTGGCCTCCACCCAGACACGGCCTTCCGCAACGATTTCGAACGTATGCTCCTGGTTCACGGTCGATGGGGGTTCGGTGGCCTCGGCTGGTACCGGTGTCGTTGGCGCGGGTTGCTGCGTCGGCTGGGTGGTGGGTTCACCCGTCGCTCCATCCGCGCTCGTCGGGGTCGGAGCGGGTACGGTCACCGTTGTCGTTCGTGTCGCGGCAGCGGGAGCGAATGCGGTGGGCGTGGAGGGTACGGCCGGGGGCTCCGCCGTCTCGGCGACAGCAGGCAGGGTGGGTGTGGGTTGCTCGCGAGGGGCGAGATACGTGGTGTAGACGAGAGCGAAGACGATGGCGGAGATCGCCAGCATGAAGACGATGACGGCGAAGTTGGGTGCCCAGTGTGCCACCGGTTCGCGAACCGGCCGAACAGCGGGGACGACGCGGAACCCCATGCTCCGCTGGCCGTGTGCCTCCTCGAACTTGGCGAGCACGGTCAGCGGATCGAGTCCGAGATACTGTGCGTAGATGCGCACGATGCAACGCGCGTAGGTCAGGGGTGGTAGCTGGTCGAACGCTTCCTGCTCGAGCGCGGCCAGATACCGGCGGTTGATACGCGTTGCGCGCTCGGCGTCCGCGAGGGAGACTCCCCGGTAGGCTCGGGCGTTGCGCAGCAGTTCACCGAACTCGCCCATCGGTCACTGCCTCACGAACTCGCCCGCCGGCGGCGTAGCTGCCGTTCGCTGAGGAGTTGACGGAGAAACTCGTCGACATGCGGGGTCGGCTGGCCATGATGCGAGATGTCGGCTTGTTGGAGCCACCAGTCGTCGCTGGGCAGCCACCACGACCCGAGCGTGCTGGCACAGGCCAACGTGTCTGCGCTGACTTGGCGGCGCTCGGGGAAGGCGTAGGGGTTCGCACACCAGCCGGTTCGGCCGTCGCCGGCTGGACGGAAATCGCGGCAGGTACGGCAGATTCGCGGAAGCGCTGCGAGGATTTCTTGTGCATCGGGCGGCACGTCGTCGACAGGAGGTTCGGCCACGAACTCCTCTTCCACCTGACTGGGTGGTGCGACTGGTGCGGCTGTTCTGTATTCGTCGACAAGCGGGAACGGTTCCGTCTCACCGCTTCGCCCGTTGACCGCAGGGCCTAGCACCGGTTCGCGGGCAGACGGCTCGTACGTGTCGTCTCCC
>BEID01000368.1 GCA_002898975.1 bacterium HR27
CCTGCATATATTCCTGGAGTTCCTGTTCGACGCGTTGAGCTACCGTCCGCAGGGCCAATTCACGGAGCGCCGTCAAATTCCCTTCGCGGAAGAACCGCTGCAGCGCGAGCCGTGCGCGCTCGGGTGGGTACACTTCGCCGCGTCGCAACCGTTCCCGGAGCTCCTGCGGCGTCACGTCGATCAGGATCACTTCATCGGCCTGTTCGATCACCCAGTCCGGCACCCGCTCGCGCACGACCGTGCCCGTGATACTCTCGACGAGATCTGCCAAACTCTCGATATGTTGAATGTTCAAGGTACTGAGAACGGTAATGCCTGCGTCGAGGATGTCCAGCACATCTTGCCAACGTTTCGCATTCTTCCCACAGCCGGGAACGTTCGTATGGGCGAGTTCATCGACGAGCGTCACCGCCGGATGACGAGCCAGGAGCGCATCGAGATCGAGTTCTTCGACGAATACCCCGCGATACGCACACCGCTTCCGCGGCAAGATCGGTAACCCTTCCAGGAGGGCAGCGGTTTTGGGACGACCATACGTTTCGACGTAAGCGACGAGGACGTCGATACCCTCTTGCTGGAGGCGGTGGAGTTCGAGCAGCGCAGCGTAGGTTTTCCCGACTCCTGGAGCCATTCCGAGGTAAACACGGTGGAGCCCCCGTGCACCCGAGCCCGGCTGTCGCCGCAATTCCTCGAGGAGTTGGTCCGGATGTGGCCGTTCCGGCTCAGGGCGTTCCATGGCCGAATTCCGCATCCAGCGCCCGATTGAGTTCCAGCACGTTCACCTGCCGCTCGCCGAACAACCCGAACCAGCGTGGCCGAGCGAATCGTTCCACGAGATCGCGGACGCGTTGTTCGGAGACGCCGCGGGCTTGCGCGACGCGCTTCGCCTGCAGCAGCGCATTCGCTAGGCTGATGTCGGGGTCGAGGCCACTCCCGGATGCGGTGATGGCATCGATCGGAACGGGAGCATCGGGCGGCAAGCCATTTTCCTGCCGGTAGGCCTCTGCACGCTCGCGCAGACTCGTGAGCAGCGTTGCACTGGTAGGACCGAGGTTGGACGCACCGGAGAAGCGCGGGTCGTAGTCCGCAGCGGAAGGTCGCGGATGAAAGTAGCGCGGATCGCGGAACGCCTGACCGATCAACCGCGAGCCGCGAACAACCCCCGCGTCATCTCGTACGAGGCTCCCTTCCGCCTGAGCGGGAAAGAGCAGCCGAGCCACGGCCGTGACACCGCGCGGATAGATCAGACCGAGCCCAATCGTCATGACGACGACGAAGACGAGTGCCGGTCGAAATTGCCGCACGAGAAGGCGCCCCATACGGACTCCTTACGCAAGGCCAAGCAAGGTGACGAGTACGTCGATGAGCTTGATACCGATGAAGGGCAACAGCACGCCACCGACGCCGTACAGGAGAAGGTGGCGTCGCAAGAGCACCGCTGCTGGAGCCGGCCGATAGGTGACACCACGGAGCGCAAGCGGTACGAGTGCCGGGATGATGAGGGCATTGAAGATCACGGCAGACAGGATGGCGCTGTGCGGTGTCGCCAACTGCATGAGGTTGAGTCGGTCGAGTTCCGGGTAGGTCGTCGCGAAGAGCGCCGGAATGATCGCGAAATATTTGGCGACATCGTTGGCGATCGAGAACGTCGTGATGGCACCGCGCGTGATCAGGAGCTGCTTCCCGATGACGACGAGGTCGAGCAGTTTGCTCGGGTTGGAATCGAGATCGATGAGATTCGCGGCCTCTTTGGCTGGCGCTGTCCCCGAGGCCATCGCTAGCGCCACATCGGCTTGCGCGAGTGCCGGGGCATCGTTCGTGCCATCACCGGTCATGGCCACCACATGCCCCTTTGCCTGCTCCTCCCGGATCAAACGGATCTTATCTTCTGGCTTGGCCTCAGCGACGAAGGCATCGACCCCTGCCTCCGCCGCGATGGCGGCTGCGGTAACTGGATTGTCACCGGTCACCATAATCGTCTTGATGCCCATCCGACGCAGCTCGTCGAAGCGTTCCCGCAGACCTGGCTTGATCGTATCCTTCAACTCGACCACCCCGACGACCCGACCATCGATGAGCAACGCGAGTGGGGTACTCCCGCGTTCGGCGATCTGGCGGGCCAGGTGGTGGACTTCTGGTGGGACGGGCTCTGTTGCCTGAGCGACGATGGCATCGACAGCCCCTTTAAGATAGGTGTGACCACCCTGGCGAATGCCGCTGACCCTCGTCTCCGCCGTGAACGGAATGATCTCGGCGTCCGGTAGCAAACCCGGCTCCTTCGGCGCACCGAGCGCTTCGGCGAGCGCGAGGAGACTCCGTCCCTCTGGTGTCTCGTCGGCGAGACTTGACTGCCGCGCAGCGATCAGGGCTTCGAGACGCGTCGCGGAACCGACCGGAATGATCTCCGCCGCCAGGCGATTCCCGTACGTGATGGTCCCGGTCTTGTCGAGAATCAGCACATCGACATCACCGGCCGCTTCGACGGCTCTTCCCGAAAGCGCGAGGATATTGAATCGTAACACCCGGTCCATTCCAGCAATGCCGATGGCAGCGAGGAGGCCGCCGATCGTCGTCGGGATGAGGCAGACGAGCAATGCGACCAGGTCGACGACATTCAGCCGGGCCTGTGCATAGGCCGCGAAGGCCGGCAGGGTGACGACCACGATGAGGAAGATGATCGTGAGAGCCGCCAGCAGGAGGGAAAGAGCCAGTTCGTTCGGTGTTCGGAGACGTCGGGCCCCTTCGACGAGCCCGATCATCTTGTCGAGAAAGGTCTCACCGGGGTTTGCTGTCACGCGAATCTTGAGCCA
>BEID01000369.1 GCA_002898975.1 bacterium HR27
GAGCGGGCGGAGATCCTGCTGCGGTTGGCTGACGGGCTGCGGCGCCGTCAGGAAGAGTTCGCTCGCCTGATCGCGCAGGAGGCCGGTAAGCCGATCCGCGATGCCCGGGTCGAGGTGCAACGCGGCATCTTCACGCTGACGACGGCGGCAGAGGAAGCCAAGCGGATCGGCGGAGAAGTGATCCCGCTCGATCTCATGGCCTATAGTCAAGGGCGCTTCGGGTTCACGCGCCGTTTCCCGATCGGCCCGATCGCTGGGATTTCTCCGTTCAACTTCCCGCTCAATCTTGCGTTGCACAAGATCGCACCGGCACTCGCTTCCGGGAATACGATCGTCCTGAAGCCACCGAGCCGCGACCCCTTGACCATGCTGACCTTCGCGGAGCTGCTCGAGGAAGCGGGAGTGCCGAAGGGTGCCGTCAGCATCATGCCGATGGATCGGGTCGTGGGTGACCGGCTGGTGACCGACGAGCGCTTCAAGCTGCTGACCTTCACCGGCTCGCCGGATGTGGGCTGGGATCTCAAAGCTCGTGCCGGCAAGAAGAAGGTGGTGCTCGAGCTGGGTGGGAACGCGGGCGTCATCGTCGATCGAACCGCCAACCTGGACGTCGCGATCCCGCGTATCCGTGTCGGTGCTTTCGCCTACGCTGGGCAGGTTTGCATCTCGGTGCAGCGGGTCTTCGTCCACCGGGCACGCTGGGACGAGTTCGTCGAGCGGTTCGTCGAGGAGGTCAAGAAGATCAAGATGGGCGATCCGCTGGACGAGACGACCGATCTGGGGCCGATGATCGACGACAAGGCAGCGCGCCGGACGCAGGATTGGGTCGAATCGGCGGTCGCCGAAGGGGCAAAGGTGCTCATCGGTGGGAAGGCGGAGGGGAGGTTCTTCCAGCCGACCGTACTGGTCGATGCACCGAAGTGGCACCCGGTGTGCAGCCGCGAGGCGTTCGCGCCGCTGGTCGTGCTCTTCCCCTTCGATGACTTCGAGCAGGCGCTCGCTGAGGTCAATGACTCGGTCTATGGGCTCCAGGCCGGTGTCTTCACCGGTAGTCTCGAGCATGCCTTGCGTGCGTTCGAAGTGCTCGAGGTGGGTGGCGTCATCATCAACGACATCCCGACTTTCCGCATCGACCATATGCCGTACGGCGGCGTCAAGGACTCCGGACTGAGTCGCGAGGGATTGCGCTACGCGATCGAAGATATGACCGAGTTGCGGCTCGTGGTGTTCCATCGGGTTCCCGACGTCTCGTGAGGCGAAGCGGGCAGCGCATGTGAGTATACGCGAGTCTCCGAGTTCTTAGGCCGGCGGTGCTGGACGGTGGTGCTGCCGCCGCCGCAAGCTGCGCGGAGTGGGTATGATGCCGATCGGACCGAGCGGGGTGGGGAGCGATCGTCTTCGGACGGATTTCTCACCCCATTCTTGTCCCTATGCAACCGGTCGGCTGCGCGGGACCAGTCCGAGCGTCACTGTGAAGCGACGTGTCTGAACCGTCGTAACGTTTACCGACCGTCGCGATGACACCTGACGAACGATGACGATCGCCAAAAACCGCGACGTCCGGGGGTCAAGCGATCCAACCGTGCGCTTCCAGCCAGGGCAGCACGGTGTCCAACCCCGGAAGGACCGCATCAGCTGCAGCGAGACCATCGAGGTGGGCGGTGTGCGCATTCGGTACAGCGATGCAGCGGAGCCCGGCGGCCCGGGCTGCAGCCACGCCGAGCGGTGCGTCTTCGATCGCCACGCCAGCTGACGGAACGATGCCCAGTCGGCTGGCTGCCAGGAGGTAACAATCGGGCGCTGGCTTGCCACGGGCGACGTCGTCGCCAGTCACCACGGCGGTGAAGGCCTCGCGCAGCCCGAGTTCGTCCAGTACGAGTTCTACGTAACGCCGGTGGCCGCT
The DNA here is from genome assembly GCA_002898975.1 of bacterium HR27. Classification (GTDB taxonomy): domain Bacteria; phylum Chloroflexota; class Chloroflexia; order Thermomicrobiales; family Thermomicrobiaceae; genus Thermomicrobium. The sequence continues at coordinate 1,901 of BEID01000369.1, forward strand.
CGTCGCCAGGCCGAGCGGGAGGCCGCGCTCGCGCAGTGCCGTGACCAGCTCGCGCGCGCCGGGCATCGGGAGCACGTTGCCGGGCAGACTCGCCAGGAACAGCGCATCGCGTTCGCGCGCGGCCTCTTCCGGTGCCACCGGCAAGCCGAGTTCCTCGACGATGATACGTGCCGCATCGACCAAACGGCGGCCGAACAACCGCGGCAACAGGTCCGGTAGGAGGACGCGATCCCACCGTTCGACGTACCGCTGCCAGGCTGCCAGCTGGAGCGTCTCGGAATCGACCAGCACGCCGTCGAGGTCGAAGATGACCGCGGCGATCCGTTCGGCCATCGGTCGCTCACCGTACCAGCAGACGGACGAACCGGCCGGCCCGCTGCTGCGCTGCCTGGAAGAGCCCACGTGCGGCCATCGCGAGGTACGGCTGTCCATCGAGTGTTTCGACGAGTGCAGGCGGAAGCGCGTGCACACCGAGATGCGTACCGGCCAGCGCGCCGGTGATCGCACCGCGCGTGTCGCTGGCACCGCCAGCGTTCACGGCGATCGCGACAGCGCGCAGGAAATCGTCCGGAGCAGCGACGAAAGCTGCGAAGGCACTGGCGACCACTTCGTCGACTGCCGCCGATGTGCCCAGCGTGCCGAGCTGGGCTGCCGCAGCGATCGGGTCACTGGTCGGGTGGATTCGGAGCGCTACACGGCGCAGTCGTGCCGCAACTGCGTCCTCGTCGATGAAGCGCACCACTTCGTCGACGAGAACTTCGGGCGGGGTCGCCCCCTGGGCGAGCAGCAGAACAGCGTAGGCGACAGCGAGTGCCCCGTTGACGACCTCAGGTTCAGCGTGCGTGATCACGGTCGCGCGCAGGACGTCGCGCACGAAGAGTTCGGGATTGAAGCGGCAGAGGGC
>BEID01000370.1 GCA_002898975.1 bacterium HR27
GAACGCGAGCGTGGCTACCTTGACCCGCGGGTCGAGGCGCTGGAGCAGTCCGGGACGCCGTGCGATCTCCTCCGCATAGAGCGACCGCTCCAGTGTGGCGGTGAGGCTTTCGAGTGTCTTCTCGACGGGGCTCCGGCGTGCCATCGTTCGCTGCCCTTTCAGGCCGGTGCCGGTGGGCGGTCACCCGGCGAGCGCGGCCGCAGGAGGAGCCGCAGTGCGAAGACGACCGCGCTGACCAGTCCCACGCCAACGATCGCCGAGAGGACATAGGCCAGTGCCTGCTCGAGGAAACCGGCGTCAGCAGGCAGCCACGGGAGCGTGTAGTCCGGCAAGGGGGCGCGCCACCAGCCTTCCCAGCGCGCGAGCCCGCTCGGCACGTAGCCGACGAGCTGCTGGAGTTCTGCAGCCGACCACTCGCCCCAAGCGGAACCGGAAGCGACGAGACCCAATGGTGTGAGCAGGACGATGACCGCTGCGATGAGCCAGACGAGTGCGCGGCGGGGCGTCGCTGGCTGCGGAGTAGCGGTGGTTGGCGCACCGAGCAGTTCCGGCGACAGCCGGCGCACCAGCGCCAGCCCGGCCATGGTGACGATCGCTTCGGCGGCACCGGCGATCGTGAGGTGCGGGATGAGCATGGCCGGAATCGCCACCTCGAGGCCGTAGGGACTGTAAAGTGCACGCCCGTTTTCGCTCCAGAGCAGCGGTTGGATGCCGAGGGTGATCCCGACGAGCAGGGCAGCGACGTTGATGCCGATGTATCCGGCGAGACCTGCTGCGAAAATGCGCCGTCGACTCTCCGGCGCGCTGCCTCCAGCAACGAGTCGGTACACGCCGTAGCCGACGAGCGGCATCACGATGCCGAGGATGAAACAGTTGGCGCCGATCGCGAGGATGCCCCCGTCCCCGAAGAAGAGGGCCTGGACGATCAGCGCGACCGATGTCGCCACGATGGCAGCCCACGGTCCGAGCACGATGGCTGCGAGGACGCTTCCCACGGCGTGGGCGGTCGTCCCACCGGGAACCGGGACGTTGAACATCATGACGACGAAGACGAACGCCGAGAATAGCGCCAGCGCCGGGGCGGTGCGTCCGGCCAGGACGGTGCGGAGTCGCTGGGTGGCTACGTACCAGAAAGGCAACACGCCACCCCAGTAGGCCAACGCTGTCGCTGGACTGATGTAGCCGTCCGGAATGTGCATGGCCGGCACTCCCGCCATCGTGTCCCAGGTCGCTGATCGACTGCCAGAAGTATGCCAGGCGACAGGGCTCGCCGTCTCCGCATCGCTCCGTCTGACCGTATATAGGAACAAAGTGAGGGATCACAGCGCTCGAGTCCGCAAGACGATCGGAAGAATCGGGAGATCGTGCTCGGCCGGCGGAGTCGATGAGCGCGCGGGATGCTCGTCTCAACGGTTGTCGATCGTCTGCAGAATGGTGCCGATGGTGATCTTCAGCGGATTCGTGTACGACGCGAGCACCTGATTGGTCTTGAGGAGAATGAGCCATTGTCGTCCCTGCGCGTCGCGATACCGGTAACCGACGACACGGGCGTCGTCGGAGAGCTCGTAGTAGTCGACGACGAGATCCTGGCGGAGCGGGACGGACGCCAAGGGCTGCCCCCAGTCGACGGGCGGGGCATACTCGGAGTCCATCCGGAGGATCTCGATCAGCACACCGCCCATTGGAAGATCGTCGGGGCCCATGCTGTCGAACCAGGCTGCGACGTCCTCGGCGCTCGGGCTGTTCTGGACCATCGGCTCGCTCATGATCATCCAGTAACAGTGACAGCTGCGGAGGTTGTATTCGGGATAGTCGGGCGTCGTGACGAGCACCCAATCGGGCGGCAGCTGGATGCGGAGGTAACCGGGATCGCGGTACTCTTGCCAGCCCTCGACCGTGCGCGGGCCAGCAGGTAGTGGCGGAGGAGACGGTGCTGGTGGGGGCGAGGTGGCTGTCGGCGTAGGCGGTACCGGAGTCGGTGAGGGGGCGAGAGCACGGGTTGGGGTCGGTGTGGGAGCGGGAGTTGGGGTCGGCGCGGGTAGTGCCGTCGGGCTGCTTCGCTCCCGCGGGGTCGGGGTCGGGCTTGCGGCCGGGCGGGTGGGTGTCGCCCGGCCACCGAAGGCGGAGCGCACCGTCGGTGACGCCTGGCGGATGACTGGGCTGGGCGTAGGTGTCGAAGGCTCGTCTCGCTGGTTCCGGTAGACGAGATAGCCGAGGGTTCCGCCGACAACGAGGGTGAGGAGGAGCAGGATCGAGCTGCCGAGGCAACCGAGCAAGACGACGATCGTGCGGTGTGGTCGCTGTTCTTCCATAGACTGGTCGGCCCTACGGGAAGAGACCAACGGTGATCCTGATGGTAGCAAAACCGCGATCGACTGGGAACCGTGTGGGTGAGTCGTCCGTGTCGACTGCGACTGGCGCACCGAGCGTCGGCGCACGCGTGCGGCGGAGCCTGCCGTTGCGGGCTCGTCCGTGCTCGACGTCGCCGTCTGCCCGCTGACGTCGGGGTTTAGGCAGGCGGCTCTGGACACGTGGAAGCCCGATGAGGGAGACGCGACCACCCGGGAGTGCGGGTGGTCGCGTTCCGGTCTCTCGGGATCGGGGCACGTCTAGCGGCTGCGACGTTCGCGTACGCTATGGGTGACACCGGCGGCGAGAAGTACGAGTCCGGCCAAACCGAGCAGCGGGAACACGAACGGGGAAAGCGTTCCGGTGCCTGCGCCGGTGCGTGGCAGGACTTGGGGTAGCCCCGACGGGGGCTGTGCAGCACCGGCCGGTGCGGGT
>BEID01000371.1 GCA_002898975.1 bacterium HR27
GGCTGAAATCAAATGGCTGGGGCATGCGTGTGTCCGCTTGCGTGGTCGCGATGTGACTGTGCTCATGGACCCGGTCGCGCCTGAAACCGGTTACAACCCGTCCAAGCAACGGGCTGACATCGTGACGGTGAGTCATCCGCATCCCGGACACCGTTATCTCGACCTCGTGCGACCAGGCTACCGGCTGATCGAGGGGCCGGGCGAATACGAAATCAAAGGGACGTTCATCACCGGGATTCGTACCTACCACGATACGGAGCGTGGTGCCCGGCTGGGTAAGAACACGGTGTATGTCGTCGATCTCGATGGAGTACAGATCTGCCATCTCGGTGATCTCGGCCACACCTTGAGCGACGAGCAGGCGGAGCTTCTCAGCGAAGTCGATGTCCTGCTCGTGCCGGTCGGTGGAGGTACGACGCTCGATGCCGACCGCGCCGTGGAAGTGGTCGGGCAGATCGAGCCGCACGTCGTGATTCCGGTGCAGTTCCGGACGGAGCATGGCGACCATGACCGGGACCCGGTCGAGCGGTTCCTGCGCGCGATGGGTGTGACGGAGTGGACGACGCGCGAGACCTTGACGGTGCGTAAAGGGGAATTCGGGGAGGCGACCGAGGTCGTGGTGCTGGTCCCCGACCCGTGAGGGCCGGAACGATCGTGCCCGGAGGTGGGGCGATGCCGAAATACATCTTCGTGACCGGTGGTGTGGTGTCGTCGGTCGGGAAGGGAATCGCGACGGCAGCCATCGGACGGTTGCTCAAAAGCAGGGGGTTGCGGGTCGCGCTGATGAAGCTGGACCCGTACCTCAACGTCGATCCCGGAACGATGTCGCCGTACCAGCATGGCGAAGTCTTCGTCACCGAAGATGGTGCTGAGACGGATCTGGATCTCGGGCACTACGAGCGGTTCACGGATGAGGACCTGAGTCGCGCCTCGAATGTGACGACGGGGCAGGTGTATTCTGCGGTGATCGCCAAGGAGCGGCGCGGCGATTATCTCGGCGGTACCGTTCAGGTCATTCCGCACGTCACGAACGAAATCAAGGCGCGTATCCGGCAGGTGGCGGAGATCCACCGGCCCGACGTGGTCGTGGTCGAGGTGGGTGGTACCGTCGGTGATATCGAAGGGCAGCCGTTTCTCGAAGCGATTCGACAGATGCGCCGAGAGGAGGGAAGACGCAACGTCCTCTACATCCATGTCACGCTGCTGCCCTACATTCAGAGCACTGGTGAGGTGAAGACCAAGCCGACGCAACACAGCGTCAAGGAGCTCCGCGCGATCGGCATCCAACCGGATGTCATCATCTGTCGCACCGATCATCCGGTCGGTGACGAGGTACGGGCCAAAGTCGCCTTGTTCGGCGACGTGGACGAGGACGCAGTGATCCTGTTGCCGACGGCCGAAACGATCTACGAAGTGCCGCTCATGCTGGAACAGGCCGGTCTGGGACACTATATTGTCGAGCATTTCGGTTGGGAGGATCGCAAACCCGATCTCGCCGAGTGGGAGCGTATGGTCGCGCGGCTCAAGGCGCCGCGGCGACGTATCCGGATCGCCTTGGTCGGTAAGTACGTGGAACTGCACGACGCCTACCTGAGCGTGGTGGAGGCGCTGAAGCATGCCGGGCTGGCGCACGATCTGGCGATCGACATCGTGTGGGTGAACTCGGCAGCCGAGCGGGCGGAGATCGAGGCAGCGTTGCGCACGGTGAACGGCATCGTCGTACCGGGTGGTTTCGGTCCCCGAGGCGTGGAAGGAAAGATGCTCGCCGCGCGATACGCTCGCGAGCGCGAGATCCCGTACCTCGGCCTCTGCTACGGGCTGCACATGGCAGTCATCGAGTTCGCCCGGAACGTGCTCGGATTGAGCGGCGCGAATAGCACCGAAATCGACCCGGAAACACCGCATCCGGTCATCGATCTGATGCCGGACCAGCGGGGCGTAGAGATGGGCGGCACGATGCGGCTCGGCCGCTATCCGTGCGCACTGTTGCCGGGTACGAAGGCTGCGCTCGCCTATGGGGAGCCGCTCGTCTACGAGCGACATCGCCACCGCTGGGAAGTCAACAATGCGTACCGTGAGCTGTTCGAGACCGCAGGGTTCATCGTGAGCGGGCAGTCGCCAGACGGAAGATACGTGGAGATCATGGAATTGCGCGACCATCCCTGGTTCGTCGGTGTACAGTTCCATCCGGAGTTCAAGTCGCGACCCAATCGGCCGCACCCACTGTTCGCGGCCTTCGTCGGTGTCGCGAAGCAGGTTCTGCGGGAAGGAGAGCAGCGACCGTTACCGCTCGAAACGCCGGTAGCAGCGGAAGTGGGTAACGACTGAGCCGGTTGCGGCAGTCCGACACTTTGTGATAGGATGCGCAAGCGTGAGCGGGCCGGAGAACCGCCCGCCGACGGTGAGAGACTGGCAGACGATCGGTGTGGCCCTGAGTCTCGGCTTCACGGTCGTGTCGAGTCTCGTTTTGTGTATCGGTGGCGGGATTCTCCTGGACCGGTGGCTCGGGTCGACGCCCCTCTTCACGCTCGTTGGGGTCGTGCTCGGGCTGGTGACAGCCGGGTACTCGTTCTACCAGCTGGCGGTGCTGGCCGGGAGTCAGCGAAGGCGGCGCGGCGGGAGGTAGGGAGAGCGTGGAACTCCATATCTCGGTCAAGCCCGAGACGTTGTGGACGGTCTCGATACCTGGTACCGGTTTCGATCTCCGTATCACGAACTCGTTCCTCACCATGCTTCTGGTGATGCTCTTCCTTATCG
>BEID01000372.1 GCA_002898975.1 bacterium HR27
CTCAGTACCTAGAAGGCACCCCTCGAGTCGACGACGGCACGATCAGGCAACTTCGTGTGCCATCCGGCGCTGTCGCAATGACTCGATCAGCGCCGACGCGTCTTGCCGTGCCAAATCTTCGAGTCCGACTCCGTATTGTTCGCGCGCCTGCGCCTCGAGTTCCTCTTCGCTCATCCCGAGACGACGAGCCATATCACGCAGGTACTCGAGCTGCCGCGCGGTGACTCGACCAGCCGCCCGACGACCGAGCCGGCTCACATCGACCGGCGTGTCCACCACCCGTTGCTCCGCCGCACCGAACTCGAAATCCGGGCAGAACTGCGTTCCATAACCGAGGGCAGCGAGGGCTCGTCCGAGCGCCTTGGTCTCGGCCTTTTCCAGATAATCGGCGAAGTCTTCGGCCGATTCGCTTCCCCAACCCGTTGCCGAACCACCACCCGGCACCCGCACGCGAGCCCGGAAGACCGCCACTCCGTCACGGTGTTCCACGAGCTCCGTCTCGATCTCACCGTCTGGATGATCGGTCCGGAACCAGAGCAGACGCCACTTCACTTCGAGGTAGTCGTTTCCATTGACCTTCGTCAGGAACTTCGAGGGATCGAAGCCTTGCCGTTCGTTTCGCTCTGCTGCCATGCTCGCCTCTCCGTTCATAGATACCAGAACATCTGTACTAATCATAACCCCTGCCAGGATCGGCGTCAACCGAATCGACCGGTCGGAGCCAGCCACTCGACCCCCTCGCCCAGCACGCCGAATCCGTGCTGCTATAATTGCGCCAGGTTCATGTACGGACACCCAGGGAGGGGCTTCCGGTGGAGGTCAGGTGCCAGCAAGCGGAACTCGACCAGGCTTTGCATCTCGTCTCCCGCGCTGTAGCGCGCCGCTCGACACTGCCCATCCTCAGCAACGTCTTGCTCGACGCTGCCGACGGCCTGCTCCGTATCACCGCGACGAATCTCGAGATCGCTCTCAGCTTCGCGCTTCCCGCCGAGGTGCGAGAGACCGGGCAGCTGAGCGTGCGAGCTGATGTCTTCACCGACTTCATCGGAAGTCTTCCCCGCTAGGAGGTCGCGCTCAGCGCTCCAGCGGGTACGACCGATCTCCGCGTCACCTGCGGCACGTCGAAGGCCCGGATCCCCGGAATTCCAGCCGAGGACTTTCCGACTATCGCACGGATCGGTGACCAGCCACCCACGGCGACTGTCGAGGCGGAGGCGCTGCGCGAGGCAGTCGGCCAGGTCGTCTTCGCCGCAGCAACCGACGACAGTCGACCGGTTCTTGCTGGCGCCCTACTCGAGTTCAAGGGAGACGAGCTCACGCTCGCCGCGGCCGACGGGTTCCGCCTCTCTGTGCGCACCCTCACGTTGCAGCAGCCGGCCGCGACGGACCTTGCGATCATCGTGCCGGCCAAAGCGCTGGCCGAACTCGCCCGCGTGGCAGGGGAGAGCGACGAAGCACTCCAGTTACTGGTCACACCCAATCGCAGCCAGTTGCTTGCACGGACCGGCCGTCTTGAGTTCCTGTCACGCTTGATCGACGGGACCTTTCCTGAATTTCGCCAAATCATTCCCCGGCAGTGGAAGACCCGCGTGACGGTCGATCGCGAGGCGTTTCTCGCCGCGGCCCGGCGTGCCAAGATTTTCGCACAGTCGAACAACGAAGTCGTCAAGCTTCAATTCGTACCTGGTGATTCCGAACTCGATCCGGGGTCGATGATCGTTTCCGCTCATGCTGCCGATGCAGGCGACACAGAAGACGTGATCCCGGCACGTGTCGAAGGGCCACAGGCAACGATCGCCTTCAACGGCCGCTACCTGACGGATGTCCTGTCGGTAGCCAAAGCGACCGAGATCGCCATCGAAATGACGACTCCCAACGCGGCCGGTGTCTTTCGTCCTGTCGGTGACGAGACGTTCGTCCACGTCGTCATGCCGATGGTGATCGGCACACCGTAGCACGCGTGTTCCGCACCTGCTGTCAGTCAAACACGACCCTTTCCCCAGTTCGGCTGGGGTAAGGCTTGAGCGATGCACATCGCGCGACTCGAGCTGGAAGAATTTCGCTGCTTCCGGAGCTTGACTCTCGACTTTCCACCTGTCGGGTTCCGTCTCTTCGGACCGAACGGGTCAGGCAAGACCAGTCTGATCGAAGCACTGTACCTCCTCGCAACGACTCGCTCGTTCCGCACCACGACAGAGCGGCATCTGATCCATCGTGAGAGCGCACGCGAACTTGGTTTGCACCCGTACGCTCGTGTGGCCGCTGACCTCGACGCACGCGACGCCCACCGTACCGCTGAAATCGTCCTGAGCCTGGACCCATCGACGATGACGATAACCAAGCGATACCGGCGCGACGGCCGGCCCGTCCGCGCGCTGGACTTCGTCGGCACCGTGCGTGTCGTCCTGTTCTCGCCCGAGGATATCGAGCTGGTCACGGGCAGTCCGTCGTTGCGTCGTCGCTACCTCGATGTCGTTCTCTCGACCATCGATCCGACGTATCTGCGTGCACTCGCCCAGTACACGCGCATACTGGAGCAACGGAACAGCTTGCTCAAACAGCTCGCCAACAAGGATCGGCGCACGATCGACGAGGAGCTCGCTTTCTGGGATGAACAGCTGGTGACTTTCGGGAGCTACCTCATCGTCGCGCGATACCGCTTCCTCGCCAATTGGAGCCAGTACGTGCGTGATCGCTTCCGTGACCTCAGCACAGGAGGCCAATCCCTCACCACACGCTATCACTGTACCGTGCCG
>BEID01000373.1 GCA_002898975.1 bacterium HR27
TATCTGACGGCAGAAGAGTTGGCCCAGCATTCCGAGCAGCTCTCCGGCGAATACACTGGCATCGGTGTCGAAATCGAGGAGCGAGAAGGAAACATCATTGTCCGCGACGTGTTCGAGGCATCACCGGCCCAGCGAGCCGGAATACGGGTCGGCGATGTGCTCGTCGCTGTCGACGGTATTCCAGCCGACGAACTAGGGCTCGATGGAGTCGTTCAGCACGTACGGGGTCCGGAAGGGACGACCGTGACGCTCCGGTTCGTTCGCCCAGGAAGTGACCAGCCGTTCGAGGTCACAGTCGTGCGTACGAAGGTGCGTGTGAGCACGGTGCGCTGGGCGATCTTGCCTTCGCAGGTCGGGTACGTCCGCTTGCGTTCCTTCGCCAGCGGTGCGAGCGCAGACCTGCGGCGGGCACTAGATCAGCTCGCGGCCCGTGATGTGCAGGGAGTCGTCCTGGACCTGCGTGGGAACCCGGGTGGTCTCGTGAACGAGGCGGTCGACGTCGCTGGAGTCTTCCTTCCGCCCGGAACACTGGTCTTCACGTCCCGCGACCGCGATGGCAACGTCACCGAGTATCGTACGGAGTCCGGCAGCGAACCGGTGAGGTTGCCTCTAGTTGTCGTCGTGGATAATGGTACAGCGTCCGCTGCGGAAATCGTCGCCGGAGCGCTCCAGGATTACCGGCGTGCGGTACTCGTGGGTGAGCGTACTTTCGGAACCGGCACGGTTCTGACCGAGTTCCGGTTGCAGGATGGTTCAGCCTTGTTGGTCGGAACACAGGTGTGGGTCACGCCGAACGGCCGAGTGATCTGGCGGAACGGGATCGAGCCGGACATCGTCGTTTCGCTCGATGTGGAAACGGCCCCGCCGGTGCCGTACACTGGCCAGGTCGTCTCACCCGGTGAGCTGGCATCCGATCCGCAGCTGGAGCGCGCCTGGGAGGTGCTGACCCAGGACGAATCGCCTGTCATGGCGTCTGGATCGGAATGCGTGGCATGTCCGTGAGCCGACCGTTGGACTCAGCTTGCCAGGAGAAGCCGCCAACGCTGCTGCGCGAAGCGGCGAGGCTCTACGCAGCCGCCGAGTATTTCGTCTGTCACGAGGTGCTCGAGGAGCTGTGGCGCGGGACGGAAGGGCCGCTCCGCGAACTGTACCGCGGGCTCATCCAGATCGTCGTCGGCCTGTACCACGTCCAGCGCGGTAACCTGGTAGGGGGTCGGCAAGTGCTCGCACGTGGCCTGGCACGGGTTGCCGAGTATCCGAGCCCCTGTGTCGGTATCGATCTCGAACGGCTGCGTCGCGGAGCAGAAGCGTATCTGCGGTGGATCGAGGCCGGAGCAGTCGGGACGCCGCCGGAACCGCCGCCGTGGTGCTGGGTCGGGTGAAACCGAGCGTGCGAGTGAAAGCAGGGACGAGAAAGGAGCGTGGGGCGTGCGCGTACCGGATCGCCCGCACCGGGTGCTCGTCGTCATGGCACACCCAGATGATGCGGAGTTCATCTGCGCGGGAACAGTGGCCCGCTGGGCGAGCGAAGGGAGCGAGATCGTCTACGTCCTCGTGACCAGCGGCGACAAGGGAAGCAACGATCCGACGATGACGCCCGAGCAGCTGGTCGCCATCCGGGAAGCCGAACAGCTGGAAGCAGCGCGGATCCTCGGTGTCAAGCACGTGGAGTTCCTTCGCTACCGGGATGCTGAAGTGGTGCCTGATCTCCGTCTGCGCCGGGATCTCGTACGGGCCGTCCGTCGCTTCAAACCCGATGCGGTGATCTGTCAAGATCCGACGAGTCGCTATTTCGGTCAGCAGTATATCCAGCATCCCGATCACATCGCGGTGGGTGAGGCGACGCTGGCTGCGGTGTTCCCGAGTGCGCGGGATCGGCTGAGCTTCCCCGAACTGCTGGAAGAAGGACTGGAACCGCATGTCGTGCCGCATGTCTATCTCACTGGATCACAGAATCCGGATGTTTTCATCGACATCACGGCGTCGTTCGATCGCAAGATCGCGGCGTTGCGTGCTCATCGGAGCCAACTCGGCGATTGGGATCCCGAGCCGTTGTTGCGGTTGTGGGCCCAGGATACCGCTGCGGAGGCCCGACGGCGGGGCTGGCCGGGTGCCGAACAGATGCTCCTCGCAGAAGCGTTCAAATTTTTCGACATCGGCGAGTGAGCGATCGGCGCTGCCCCGTACTCCGACCGGTGGTCAATGCTGGCGAACGAGGTCGAACCAGCCCTGGACGAGTCCAACGAACACCGCGAACCAGGCCACGAGCGCGATGTACGCGAAGGCATGTGACACCGGTAAGAGAAACGGAATATGCATCGTCCGGGCGAAGGCATCGGTACAGGCTGCGTACATGCCGAGCGGGAAGACCATGCCCCAGTACTGCGGATCGTACCGGAGGGCGAAGCGTTTATAGCCATGTCGCCACAGTCCGAGGAGAAGCAACAGGGGGATCCACCACGTCCCGGTCGACCAGGCGAGCCAGGTGCTGCCACGGAGCACCGGACCGAGTGTGGCCACGAGCTGGGATGCTGCCTCCTGACTGACTAAGGTCGCTCCAGCGAGCGTCGTGATCGCGACTGCACCCATGTTGATCCAGTACGGGGGAATCAAGGCGTCGGGATGCACAGGATAGAACGAAAAACGGTACATGATCAGGGTGATAACGATGAAGTAGAGCGTGATACCGGCAAGATGAAATGTGACGGAAAGAAAGAGCAGCACGATGGCCCTCTTGGGGAGCATGGTCGCGA
>BEID01000374.1 GCA_002898975.1 bacterium HR27
CTCTGGCAGGTGGTTACACCTGCGACTGCCCCTCTCGGCATCCCTGCCAGCACATCGCGCGCGCCTGGGCGGAGATCAGCGGCCAGTGGGATGAACTCACTCGGATCAGCCGTGCCCACGGCGCGCTCGCTGCGGTCTTCTGGGCGTGCTGGCAGGAGCACGGGATTCTCATTGCTCGCCCGATCCGCCGGCTCCACGACGTGTATCTCGAACGAATCCAGGGTGCTGCTCACGCCAATATCCCGCATTACCGACGTCACTCCTTCGCGATCGAGTGGGGGTACTGCGGTTCGGGTCCGGCTGATCTGGCCTGGTCGATCCTGCTGCACTTCTACGGGCCGGCGATCGCAGAGGAACTCTCGTACGACTTCAAGATCGAGGTGATCGCTCGCATTCCACGAGATACCCAGGCCTACACGATCCGGGCGCGCGACATTGCGGCCTGGGTGGCGCAACGACTTTCCCCTTCTCTCCCTCCCTCACCCAGCGGAGCAGGCGCGGGCGCCAGCCCCGCGCCTGCTGTGCTTTCCCGAAAGGCGGTGCCGGATGCGTGAGAGCCCCCTGCACGTCATGGTCGATCAGGTACCGACCAACAACGATGTCGCGCGTGACCTCGTCGAGGCGCTTCGGCACGTGACCGCCGCCATCGAGCTGGCGCAGTTCCTCACACTCCTCGATCGCGAGGATCTCGCGCACGCACGGAAAGAGATTGCGAAGGCGCAGCGCGCGCTGCTCCGAGCGAGCGAGCGCCTTACCAACCGCCAGCTGGCGGGCACAGGAGGTGTCGCATGGTCTACCGGTGCGTGAGCTGTGCGGGGCACGGGCTGGTCGGTGACGGGGACTGGTGCAGCGTGTGCTCCGGCACTGGTCTCGCTCGATCCACGCACTCCTACACCGTTCTGGAGCGTGACGAACTTATCGCCTGCCTGACGGCTATCGCGAGCCAGGTGGCCTGCTATCGACTGGTCGTTCCGCCCACACCTCGGGAACTCGTCCAGTCGCTGCGGGCAATTCTCACCGACTATGACCGCCTGCGCGCGGAGCGGGCAGCGCTCGCGCACGCCTGGACGGGAGGGGACTGGGAGACCGTCGAGGCGATCGCGACCGAGGCGTACCTGGGGGTGCTGTGATGGGGTACGTCCACTGTCCGTCCTACGACTGGGATCGGTACGTCGAATCGGTCGAACGTGCCTGGTACACGCGCGGTTGGTGCCGCGTGCCGCGCCGGCGCGTGCCTACACCCCATCACCAGCGCCCAGCTCGCCTGCTTCCGAAACGACTACCGCTGTCACCGGTAATCGGAGACCCGTTCAACGAAGACGTGGTGTGGGGAGTTGCGCCGTGAAGGTCAAGCAACGGGACGCAGAACTCGTCGAGGCTGGCGTCCTGGCCTGGTGGCAGTGCGAACGCATTCGGGCCCGCGTTGCCCTGCTGGCCGCACCGCCTCGTCCTCGCCCAGTGCCGTTCGGGCGTGCCGTCGCGCCGGCGAGTGACCGGTGGTGGGTGCTGTCTGCCGTCGTCCTGGCCATTGCGGCCGTCCTCTCGAGAGTGAGGTGAGTTATGACGTTCGAGCCGCGAAAACACCTACTCAAGACCCGTGGTGGGAGAGACCATTTGGAGGCTCGCTGGCGCATCGTCTGGCTTCGCCGCCACCATCCCGATGCGCGGGTCATCACGGAACTCATTCAGCTCGATCGCGAGCAAGGGTTCGCGCTGTTTCGAGCCGTCGTCGAGATCCCAGGCGGCGGTAGTGCCACTGGCTGGGGATCTGAGTCAGCTGCGGATTTCTCCGACTACATCGAAAAGGCAGAGACCAAGGCTCTGTCCCGCGCGCTTCGCGCTCTCGGGTATGGCACCGAGTCTGCCCTTGAGGAAGAGGAAACCAGCGACGGGCTACCGGAGACCCAACGCCGCGCGATCGCCGCTCTCTGTGGCCAATGGGGGATCGACGCCGACGCGCTCATTGCGGCTCAGGGGGTCGAGAGCCAGGAGCAGGCGGCCCGGCTGATCAACGTCCTGAAACGGGCGGCCGAGCCAGCCCGGAGCGGCGATGCGGTACTCGCCTACCTCGCGCAGGTCGCTGACCGGTTCGAGCTGACACTCGGCGACCTCGAACGTGAGCTCCGCGATGCAGGGCGGTTCAACGGGGACTGGAGTGCGCTCAAACGGGCGGACGTCCTGTGGGCTGAGGCACGGGCCTACCAGCTGGCTCATGGAAAATAGGGTGCCACGATGTTCCAGCGTTTGACAGGACCAGGGAAAGATCTCCGGCCACAACGGCCGACCGTCACGCTGTTCGGCGCGGAACTCCGGGCGCTCCGGGAGTCCCGTGGTCTCTCCCAGAGCGCACTGGGGCGCCGCGCTGGACTGGATCACTCGTTCATTTCCCGGCTGGAGGCCGGGGGGCGCCAGGCCTCGCGCGAGGTGGTCGAACGGATCGCCCGCGCACTGGGCCTGGACGACGCGGAGCGGGCGCGCCTGCTGCACCGAGCCGGGTACCGCGCCGACGTCACACTCGATGCCGCGTTCGAAGCGGCGCTCGTCGCGCTCGAACGAGTGCTGGCAGACGAAACGCTCGCCTACGAGCGGCGGGCGCGACTCGCCAGGCTCGTCCAAGAACTCGTCGTGCTCAGCAGGGAGGCGTCATGAACACGCTCTCGTGGCCCGAGCGAACCTGGCTCCTCGTGCTGGACGAGTACCTCGATCTCCTCGATGCGCAACTGGCCAGCTGGGATGACCTCTCCTACGAGC
>BEID01000375.1 GCA_002898975.1 bacterium HR27
ATACGGTCGACGTGCTGCGGTTCCGCGGCCAGTGGAGTCCGCTCGCGATCCTGCGTACCGCCGTACCCGCGGTGTTGTACCGGGGAATGGACTACAGTCTGGCCCTGGCCGAAGTGCTCGAGGTACGCGGTTTCGGGACACAGGAACCTGACCAGCACGGTGGGCCGTTCGGCTGGCTGCTTCTTCTTTCTGGCTGGTTCCTCGTCGTCGGGGCAGCGATCGCCAGCGCGGGGTCGCTGCTCCTCGTCGGCATCGTCTGTCTCGCTGCTGCTGGTCTACGCAGCGCTCGGCGGGCCTGGCCTGGGCTCCGGACGCTTCCATGGTCACGAGCAGCCCGGCTCGTGGCTGCCACCTTGCTCCTCGCCGGTAGCCTCTTCGCGCTCAGTCTCCGTCTTCCGGCGACCGATCTCGCATACTCGCCCTATCCGACCCTGCGCTGGCCCGGTTTCGCGCCTCTCGCTGGTCTGGCCTACCTGGCACTGGCCATACCTGCTCTGGCGCTGGGAAGAGTACGACTGTGATCGAGATAACGCGCCTGCGCTACCGTTATCCCACCGGAACGACGACGGCCCTCGCGGTGCAGCACTGGAGTATCGGGCCTGGCGAGTTCGTCGTCCTCGCCGGGCAGAGCGGTTCGGGCAAGTCGACGCTCCTGCGGAGTCTGGTCGGATTGGTCCCGCACTTCTACGGTGGGTGGTTCGGCGGGCAGGTCACGGTCGGTGGACGCGATACGCGCCGCTTCCGCCCCAGTGCGCTCGCCGATCTCGTCGGGTACATCGGACAGGAACCAGAAACCCAAGTCCTGCTCGACCGCGTCCGTGACGAAGTCGCCTTCGCACTCGAGAACCTCGGCTTCCCAGCGGGGACGATCGCCGCCCGGGTCGAAGAGGCGCTCGATCTCCTCGGTATCGCCCATCTGCGCGATCGACCGATCGAGACGCTCTCCGGTGGCGAACGCCAGCGCGTCACCCTCGCCGCAGCGCTGGCCCTGCGCCCGCGCGTCCTGGTGCTCGATGAGCCGACCTCACAGCTCGACCCTTGGACTGCTGACTCGCTGGTCGAGGTGCTGCGACGGCTGGTCGACGACGGGGGAATCACCGTGATTCTCGCCGAGCACCGGCTCGACCGTCTGCTCGCGAGCGCGACGCGCCTCACCATCCTGGAGCGTGGCACCCTCGTGCACGACGGAACGCCTCACGAAGCTGTCGCGCACCTCCCCGAGCCACCGCTTCTCGTGCAGCTCAGTCAACTGCTCGGCTGGAAGCCACCGGTACTCAGCGTCGCCGAAGCCAAACGGCGTCTCGCGGACTGGTCGTTCGCAGCAGCGGAGCGGCCGCTCGAATCGTCGAGCGGCGAGCCGGTCGTCATGCTCGAACAGGTGACCTGCCGGCTGGGGCACCGCCAGGTCTTGGACGATGTGAGCGTGGCATTCGCCAGTGGGCAGGTGACGGTCATCGTCGGGCGGAACGGTGCCGGCAAGACGACGCTCCTGCGTGTCGCGCTCGGCCTGCAACCGATCGAGCGTGGCCAGGTGCGCCTGCTCAACCGGCCACTGAGACGCCACCTGGAACCCGAAATCCGGCGCGCTGTCGCCTATGTCCCCCAGTTTCCAGCCGCCTTGCTCCTGGGAGCGCGCATTGCGGCCGACCTCACCGAGGTCCAGCGGTTGCGAGGTGCGAGCCCGGCTGACGTACAGTCCGTCGTCGAGGTCTTTGATCTCGCGCAGCTGCTCGAGCACCACCCGGCCGATCTCAGCAGCGGGGAGCGGCAGCGTGCCGCACTCGCCGTCGCTCTGGTCGGTGAGCCTCGGCTGATCCTGCTGGATGAGCCGACGCGTGGGCTCGGCTACCAGCACAAGGAGCGGCTGGCTGCCGAGCTCCGGCGACGTGCCGCGGCAGGTGCCACCATCGTCGTCACGACGCACGACGTCGACTTCGCCGCCCTCGTCGCTGATCGCGTCGTCCTGCTCGCCGACGGCCGCGTCGTCGCGGACGGCCCCCCGGAACGCGTGCTCGGGGAAACGTTCGCCTACGCACCGCTCGTCAGCCGGATCTTCGGCCCCGCGTTCCGGAGCGTCGCTGACGTCGCGCAGGCCGTCAGCGCTGCCCGTCTCCAACCACAGCACGGCGGGGCGTCATCACTGCCGTAAGCACCGTTCGGGCAGAATACCTGTCTCCCAAGGGCGCTCACGCTTCCGGAGCACGAGGTGCTCCACGCCCGACCGTATGGTAGGCGCTGCAACCCGCCGCTGGCCCGTATGCCGTCCAGCAAAACGACCAGCGTTCCGGCACGAACGAGAAGGCGAAGTCAGCGCTGGAGGCCTCGGGAAGACGGTTTCGCTGCGAGGTCGCCACCACGCCGGCACGCGCTCACCTACGTCACCGCCGGTTGCGGAGACGCCACCACTGGTAGCGGATCCAGCCGGAGAGACCACGCCGCGGTGGCGGCAGGTCGATGTCGCGACCGCGCCAGCGGCGTGGCCGATCCGGCGCCCACTGTCCTCCACCAGCGAGCTGACGCACGACCGGAGCGAAGAAGGCGAGAAGGCTCAGAATGGCCAGCAACTGTGCCAGGGTACGCGACCAGTCACGGACCACGATGGCGAGCAGCGCGATCAAGAAGGCTGCTGCGAGCAGGGCCGTATCGCGCGGCAGCGCCAGGCGTGGCCAGCGCCGGCCTGGACGAGGCAGCCGCACGCGCGGCCGGCGCAGCTGGCGCAACACGCGTCGCCAGCGCGGTTCTCGCTCC
>BEID01000376.1 GCA_002898975.1 bacterium HR27
CTATTTCGAGAAGCCGGCGCCGGATGATCGCCTGCCGCTCGAACGCGCGTTGCTCGTCGAGCTCCAGGAGCTCATGCGCGTCCTCGCCTACTACCAGGGACCGGTGCATGGTCAGTGGGACGCGGCGACCCGCCGAGCCTATGCCGCGCTCATCGGGAACGAGAACTTCGAAGAGCGGATCCCGCTGGATGCCGACTGGATCGACCGGGCCGTCCTGGAGTACCTGCGCGAGCTGGCTCGTCGGCGGCAGGGGTGATCGGTTCGGGCTCGTGGCCTGGTTGACCCTTCGCCTCGCATCTCCGCTGGGAGCAGCGGTGTCTCACCACAGGCCGCGCCGCCGCACGTACCAGATGCTGAGCGCGAGTAGGGCCAAGAGCGCGCCGACGAAGACGAACCAGCCCCAGCGGCTCTCGGAACCGGGGATCCCGACGAAATTGACGCCCCAGAGCCCCATGACGATCGAGACGACGCCGAAGAGGCTGGCGAGTACCGTGAGGCGGCGGATCCCGATTTCCGTGCGAGCCTCGCGCCGGAGCCGGTAGGCCTCGATCGCCCCGTCGATGTAGTCGCAGACCGCAGTCGCGGTCTCGATCGCCTCGCGCTGGTTGGTGATCACGTCTTCGAGTGTCGCCGCCTCGTCAGGGAAGAGGCGAGCGAGCCGGCGGATCACCTCTTGCTGGGCTACTCCCAGGCGCCGTACCGCCAGAAGGTCGCGTCGCAGGACGATCAAGCGCTCGAGCGTGGTCAGGCTCTCGAGCTCGTTGTCCGGGTCGAGTTGCTCCTCCAGTTCCTCGGCCAGCTCGGCGCTCCGCAGCGTCACGGCCAGGTGCTCGTCTACCAGCGCGTCGATCGCCAGCGCGGCTAGACGTATCCCGTTGGCGGTCGGATCGTGCAGTGCATCCTGAAGCCGGCGCTCGATGAAGGCGATCGGCCCGCGGTGGAGCGTGAGGAGGAACCGCGCGCGGATCAGGAAACCCACGGGTGTCGCGTGGATCCGCGGCTCGTCTCCCTCCTCGAGCTGGAGCACGAAAAGAATCGCGACTGCGCCGCCGTCCGGTAGCACATCGAGCTTCGGCATCCGGGCTGGCTGGAGCAGGTGCTCGACGCTGAGCGAGCCGAGATGGAACTGGTCACGGAGGAGCGACACCGCCGTCGTGTCAGGAGAGGCGATATCGATCCACCGTGCGGTCGTCGTCTCGAGATCGGCCGGAAGCTCGCTGATCGGTTCGGTACTGGTCGTCCAGGCCCGTACGGTGAGGTGATGGGGTTCCAGGATGCGTGCTTCGTCCTCACCGGTCAGCCGCCAGGAGCCAAGTCGGTGCGGTCGCCGGTCGAGCCGGAGTCGCGGGAAGGCCAGGAAGCTGACTGGTCGCCGGCCCGTACGTTGCGGCTGCCTGCCGCCCACACGTCACTCCATGTACCGTCCGGCCTGCTCCGGCTGGACGACGTACTGATGACCGTGCGTCATCCTACTCGATCGATCGCTCCGTGTGACCGTCGTAGCGCGATCCGGCGACCGCCGGAGGACGGAGCTTCACCGTGTCGCCCAGCTGTGCGATCATCGGGTCGACATGCTGGTCGGCATCGTACCGGGTCACCGATGGACGAGAGGAGCAGCGAGCGATGCCCACCACGATTACCCGAATTGCGGTTGATGCTCGGCTCTCACCGACCTGGGTACTTGGTGCCGCTTGGTCTGTGGGCTGCGGCAGGGTGAGATCGTAGGGGACTAGCTGCCTCTCTTTCCTCTGGGGCGCATGATTTGGTACGGTGCAGTGACACGCATCGGTTGTGGTCCCACAGCGATTGCTTCCGCGTAGCAGGGTGACTCCTCTGGCCTGACCGTTGTGAAGTCGTGTGAGCACTGGTACTCCGTCACCAGCCGAGCTCGCTCTGACGGGCTTGACAGCGATGGGCGATTGGTTATAACATCCTAACCACAACGGGTCGTTGCCATCAGCCAGTGGTAGTGGAGTTGCACGTGGCCGCTTGGTTCGATCCCTCCAACGGGGTTCCGAAGTATCGTCAGCTCCAGCATGTTCTCGAGGAGATGATCGCGGGGATGCGACCCGGCGAGCCGATCCCGCCGGAGCGGGAACTGGAGCAGCGGTTCGGCGTAAGTCGCGTCACCGTGCGCCAGGCATTGCATCAGCTCGTCTTGGCCGGCCGCCTCGAGCGTGTGCAAGGAAAGGGTACCTTCGTCGCCCGGCCCAAACTCGAGCAAGTGCTCGCGTTGACCTCCTTTTCCGAGGAGATGCTCCAGCGCGGGATGCGTCCGGGGAGCCGCATGCTCGGGGCACGCACGGTCGCTGCGACAGCGGATCTCGCTGGATTACTCGGCTGCTCGGTCGGGCAACCGCTCATCGAGCTGCGCCGTCTGCGGCTGGCGGATGGGGAGCCGATGGCTCTGGAGACGGTGTACTTGTCGGCGGAACGTTTCCCGGCGTTGCTCGAAGCAGACCTGACCGATCGGTCGCTCTACGCGTGGCTCAGTGAGCGGTACGGCGTCGAGCTTGCGCACGCGCGCCAGACGATCGAGGCGACGGTGCTCGGTCCGGAGGAAGCCCGCTTGCTGGAGGTGCCGGTGGGGACACCGGCGTTTCGGCTCGAGCGCGTTTCCTACGATCGACGCGATCTTCCTGTCGAGTTCGTCCGGAGCCTCTATCGCGGCGACCGGTACAAGTTGTACGCCCGGCTCGAACGACCCAGGTTCGGTGTCGAGA
>BEID01000377.1 GCA_002898975.1 bacterium HR27
TGCGGCGCGCCTGCGCATGGAGATCACCAGTATGCCAGCAGAGCTGGACGAGCTGACACGGCGGATCACGCAGCTCGAGATCGAGCGCGAAGCCTTGCGCAAGGAGCGCGACGAGGCGTCGCGCCAGCGGCTGGCCGAGCTGGAGCGCGAACTCGCCAATCTGCGCGAACAGGAGCAGGTGTTGCGCTCGCAGTGGGAGCAGGAGCGGCAGGCGCTCGAGCGGATCAACGCGCTTAAGGAGCAGATCGAGCAGACGCGCATCGAGATCGAGCAGGCCTTGCGCGTCGCGGATTACACCCGTGCGTCGGAGCTGCAGTACGGGCGCCTGGTCGAACTGGAGCGGCAGCTGCGTGAGGAAGAACGGCGGCTGGCCGAAGTGCAGCGGCAGGGGCGTCTCCTCAAGGAGGAGGTCGATGCCGACGATATCGCTGAGATCGTCAGCAAGTGGACGGGCATCCCGGTCGCCAAGCTCAGGAGAGCGAGATGGAGAAGCTCGTCCACATGGAGGAGCGCCTGCACGAGCGGGTCGTCGGCCAGGACGAGGCGGTGCGCGCCGTATCGAACGCGATCCGTCGCGCGCGCGCTGGGTTGCAGGATCCCAACCGGCCGCTCGGCAGCTTCATCTTCCTGGGCCCGACCGGTGTCGGGAAGACGGAGCTGGCGCGAGCGCTGGCCGAGTTCCTGTTCGACGACGAGCGGGCGATGGTGCGGATCGACATGTCGGAGTACCAGGAGCGGCACACCGTTTCGCGCTTGATCGGTGCACCGCCGGGGTACGTCGGGTACGAGGAGGGTGGTCAGCTGACCGAAGCGGTGCGGCGCCGGCCGTACTCGGTGGTGCTGTTCGACGAGATCGAGAAGGCGCATCCGGAGATCTTCAACGTGCTGCTCCAGGTGCTCGACGACGGCCGGTTGACCGATGGGCAGGGGCGCACGGTCGACTTCCGGAATACGGTGATCATCATGACGAGCAATCTCGGCTCGGAGTACATCCAGGCGCTGCTCCCGTATCGGGAGGAAGAAGCGTACCAGCGCGTGATGGAGGCGGTGCGGGCGCACTTCCGGCCGGAGTTCCTCAACCGGATCGACGAGATCATCATGTTCCGGCCGTTGACGCGCGAGCAGTTGTCACAGATCGTCGACATCCAGTTGCGACAGGTTCGGCAGCGGCTCAAGCAGCGCAACATCACGCTGCAGGTGACGCTGCGCGCCAAGGAGTGGTTGGCCGAGCGCGGTTACGACCCGGTGTACGGAGCTCGACCGCTCAAGCGGGTCATCCAGCGTGAGCTGCTGGATCGGTTGGCGAACAAGATCCTGCGGGGCGAGGTGCGCGACGGCGATACGGTCATCGTCGATGTCGACGAGCAAGGCCAGCTCAACATCCGGTCAATGCTGGCCGAGGCGGAGGTGGTCGCCTGAGGCTGACGGGGGATCGCCCATGGCGATCCCCCGCTCACTTCTCGTGCGGAGGGTGCGATGGACGTCGTCGCCGAGGTCGTGAAACTGGCGCTGATCGCCGTATTGGTTGTCCTGGTTCCGTTTCTGTTCATGCTGATCTTCGACCTGGCAGCACATCTGGGAGAACTGTTCGGCGGGCGTCGTTCCTGAGCGGTGGGGGACGGCGATGGAGAGCTTGCAGGCGTTCGGTCGGCTGCTCATCGTGATGGGGCTACTCATCGTTCTCCTCGGTGTGATCCTGCTGCTCGCCGGCCGCGTGCCGTTCCTCGGTCGGCTGCCCGGGGATATCGTGTACCAGCGCGGAAACTTCACGCTCTACATTCCGCTCATGACGATGTTGCTCCTCAGCCTGATTCTCACCATCCTGCTCAACCTCCTGTTCCGCCGCTGAGCGTCCGATATATCCTCACTGACGGTATGTCCTGACCTTCGGTAGAAGAGCAAAGGGAGAGTCAGATGCCTCGAGCGACACGAGTGACGCTCCTCGGCTGGATCGTGTCCTCCTGCGTTGCGTTCCTCGCGGGACTGATCCTCCGCAGCCTTCCGGTGCATCGCTTGCGCGTGCGGTTCGCGCGCTCTGGTCGTGCACCGTGGCAACGGTTTGCGGACGAGGACGAGCGGGAGCATGCCTTCACGATGCGGGACATACCGCGGGATGTGCTCGCGCTAGCAGAAGACCCGTACGTGGCCAGCTCCGTGCCACGGGATGCCCCGCTTGCGGATCGCCCGTTTGCGATGCGGGAACACGTACCAGACACCGGTGACCGTGCGGTCGTGGTGGAAGCGAGGGTTCGATTGGTCGTCACCGAGGTCGAGGAGACCGCCGCACGGCTCGAGCAGATCACCCGGGAGGCGGATGGCTACGTGGTGGCGCTCGACGTCGCAACGGAGCGCACTCATCCGCACGGACGCGCGGTACTCGCCGTCCCGGTCGAGCGAGTCGCGCCCGTGATCGAGCGCATTCGCTCGCTCCCAGTCGTGCGCACTGTGGTGGACTCGTCCTACCGCGAACAGGACGTCACTAGTGACGTCCTGGATCTCGAGGCGAGGCTGACGGCGGCGCGTCGGACGGAGGAGCGTTACCTCGCGTTACTCGAGCGTGCCGAGCGAGTGTCGGACATGGTGCGTATCGAGGAAGAGTTGCGGCGGATTCGGGCGGAAATCGAGCGGCTCGAGGGGCAGCAACGCTGGTTCGCCGAGCGGAGGCGGATGGCACGTATCGACGTCGTCTTCCACTCGGGTGAGGCGACGCTGTGGTAGAAATT
>BEID01000378.1 GCA_002898975.1 bacterium HR27
AACGTGGGCTTCGTTGGGAAGGCGGGTTGCGATCGGGTCCGTCATCGGTCACTCCTCGGCTGTGAGCCGAGTGCCAGTATGCGGGATCAGGATCGCAACCTGCAAACTCGATCTGGTGAGTCAGCGAGTGCGTCCGCGTGAGGCGGCATCTCGAGCCGAAAAGTCGTCGCTTTCGGCATGTACTCGCGGACTATTTGGTATCTTTCGTCCATCGGTTGCCACTGTTCTTTGACTTTGAGCGCGTGCGCTCTCGTGTGAACTACTGCTTCACCTTGACTGTCTGCAGGGCCGTCCCTATGATGGATGCTGCGGGGTCGGTCGACAGTTGGTGTGGCAGTCGCCTGGCACAGCCAGGCCGGTGGGGTGTGGCTATGGGGAAAACGCTCATCCTGATCGTCACTGACGATCCGGCTCTGCAGCGTCTGCTCACGACGTCACTGCAAAACAATGGGTATTGCGTTCTCGTCGAGGAATCCGTGCGCGGTGCGCTCGCGGCACTCGATCGTCACGGTCCCGATCTGGTGCTGCTCGATACTGTGGTATCGCGTCAGTCGGGGGGTGATATCCTCCGAGCGATCCGCTCGTCTTCAGACGTACCTGTCATCGTCGTCAGTCAAGACGTATCGCGTCAGGAGCGGATTCGCGCTCTGGAAGCAGGTGCCGATGACGTGATGTCGCAGCCGGTGCCTCTGGACGAGTTGCTGGCGCGCGTGCGAGCCATCTTGCGGCGTTGTTGTCCGAAGGAGCGTCGGTGTCTCGTGTTGGAGTACGACCGCGTCACGATCGACCTGGGGAAGCGCCGTGTCTATGTCGACGGACAGGAGATTCATCTCAGCCGGACCGAGTGGGCGCTGCTCGAGCAACTGGCCCGAAGTCCCGGGCGGGTCATGCGCCACGCCGAACTCTTGACGCATGTGTGGGGGCCGGAATTCGCACGGGAGACATACTATCTTCGAACGTGGGTCAGTCGGCTCCGGACGAAGTTGCAAGACGACGTCGAACCGCATCAGATCATTTTGACTCGTCCCGGCCTCGGCTATCTTCTGGCTGAGCCGCCTATGGCCGTGGACTGAATGATCGGCGGATGGTGAGTAGGCCGATACGTGTGCCGCACGTTGGTCGGAGCACAGTGTTCGGGTGATCGTGCGTCTCGCACGAAGGATCGTCTGTCATCGTGGGAGCGTTTCTCCCGTCGCGGGCTCGCTCACCAGTGGGGAGGATTCATCCCAGACACGCTTTCTCTGGTTCCGAGGGGGCATCATCTGCGTCGCATCGATAGGGGGCCTTCGTAGAAGGCTTGGGTATGGCACGCTGCGTGCCCATGGCGGCTCGTGACCGCCGTTTCGGTCTCTGGTCGTGCTTCGGGTTATGTCCGGGCCGCGCTCGGTGCGAGTGTTGTCGTCACCAGTGCTTCACTGCTGAGACGTTCCATTATCCGGGCACGCAACCCCGCGATGGCGCCCGTCTCGCAGGAATCCGACGTTGTGAGGAGCACAGGCTGAGCGGTCACGAACAGTAATCCGACCGCGACCCACTGGGAAGGAGCCGGTTGGTCGACATAGTACCGAAACAGATAGCCGGAGACACTGTCTTCGATCCAGGTCTTTTCGCGGGCTCGTGGTGGCGTGAGCACAGTCGCCATCGCGTTCCTCCCATACAGTTCCGCTTCGTCCTCCCGTGCCCAGCCTAGCTGAGAGCGGGGACGGACTTGTTGCGGCATCGTGACAGAATGCGGGGAACAGGACCTGCGCAACCTGTGCAGTATGCACAGTGTTCGACGATCTGTTGCGAGCCCCTCTTCGGCACCCCATACTTGAGCACGATGGACAGGAGAAAGGTGGCGTCGGCGGTGACTGCACGGACGCGAGTACGGGAAACGACGCTCCTGGTGGGGGCAGCGACGGATCCCGGCCCGGTGCGAGAACAGAACGAGGATGCTGTCCTCGTTGTCGACCCGACGAGTCCGGAGGCGCAGCAGAACGGGGTGCTGTTGGCGGTAGCCGATGGTATGGGCGGCTATCGGGGTGGCGAGGTGGCCGCTCACATCGCGATCGAGACGCTCCAGGAGGAGTACTACGCGGCTCCGCTGGACGTGGCAGAAATCGCCAAACGGTTGCAGCAAGCATTTCGACGGGCCAATGAGCGGATCTTGCGCGAGTGGCAGCCGCACGGCGAAGAGCAACTCATGGGTACCACGCTGGTTGCGGCGGTGATTCGCGGAGACACGCTCGTGGTCGCCAATGTCGGCGACTCACGTGCCTATCTGATTCGAGCCCGACGGCCGACGCGGATCACGCGTGACCATTCGCTCGTCGCGGAACAGGTCGAAGCAGGGCTCATGACACAGGAGGAAGCGCGTGGGAGTTCCTACCGGAACGTGATCACGCGTGCACTCGGTTATCGACCGAAGGTCGATGTCGATGTCTTCGAGCTTCGTCTCATGAGCGATGATCGCGTGGTTCTGACCTCCGATGGCGTACACGACGTCCTGACCGATGACGAGATCGCGGCGATCGCGCTGAGTGGAGAACCGGACCGCGTGGCACGCCTGCTCGTCGAGCGGGCGATCGAACAGGGGAGTCAGGATAACGCCTCGGCTGTCGTCGCTTGGTTGAAGCCGGCGCACACTGGCGCGATCGAGCAACCGGTGGATCAACGTGCTGGTAATCGCTGGATGGTGGTCCTCATCGTTGTGGGACTCATCGTGTTCATCGCGAT
>BEID01000379.1 GCA_002898975.1 bacterium HR27
CGTCCTGCGCGTCCCGCTCTATCAGAAGGCTGGGGTGAGCGGGAACGATAACAGCGGCGTCCAGCTCTTCAACACGAGCACCACCACCGCCGCGACGGTCACGGTCGATTTCTATAACGCGAACGGCCCCGCACAGCCACCCTCGCCGCTGACGCTCGCTGGCATCGCTCCGCGGGGAGCTGTCACCGTGTATGCACCGAGCCAGGGGACCCTGCCGAGCGATTTCCAGGGTCAGGTGCGCGTCACGCATGCACCGGGGAGCGGTCAAATGGTGGCGATCACCAACAACGTCAACTACGACGTACAGGCCGACGGCTCGGCGGCCTTCAACGTCAGCACGGCCGACCGGGCACTGCGGGTCGACTATGGCCCTGGGCCAGGCTTCAAGAACGGCGTGCACACCTTCATCGTGGCCCAGACGGTCGACGAGAACGGCGTCCAGATGCCGGCGCAGCAGCTGATCGTCAGTGGTCCTGGGCTGACGATCAACGGCGGGGCGAGCCCGCAGATCGTCGCCACGAATATGTTTGGCATCGCCACCATCGAGCTCTGGGGAACGAATACGACCGTCCCGGTGACGGTCTGCTGGGATCTCAACACGAATACGGCGTGCGATCCCGGTGAGCCCCAGTTGAGTCAGTCGATGAGCTGGACTCCATAAGCGGCACTGACACTTTTGAGAGGCCGGGGAACCCGAGTCATTCAGGTTCCCCGGCCTCCAGCCGCACCACTGTCCTCTCGCACGCCTGTTCCCGATCCGAGCGGGGGACGACCCGGGATGCGCGCACCCAGCGAGGACGGACGAGCTTATCCCAGAGGACGTCGAGCGCTGCGACCGCCGGGAGCGCCAACACGGCACCAGCGAAGCCGACGAGTTCCACGCCGGCCAGTACCGCGAGCAACGCGAGGAGCGGGTGAACATCGAGTCGCTCCCCTTCCACGAGGGGAGCGATCAGAAGCCCCTTGAGATTCTGGATCAGCACCGAACCCACAATCGTGATCAGGAGAGGTATCGAGCCAGCTCCGGCAGCGAGCGCGAAAAGCGGGATACGCGCCAGCCAAGGGCCGATGCGTGGGATCAGCTCCCCGAGCGCAACGAGCAGGCCCAGCAGTAATGGAGATGGAACGCCAAGCGGCCACACGACGAGCACTGTCGCACTCCCGACGATCGCCATCACGGTCAGCTTGGCCCCGATGTACGAGCCCAGCCGCCGCCAGACTTCATCGACAACATCCCGCACCAGCACCTGCTGCGTCGGCGGGGTTACCGCGAGCACGATCGCGAAGAGAGAACGACGCTGCAGGATCAGGGTGGTACTGAGGGCGAGGATCGCGACGAAATCCAGTAGGGCAGACACGATTCGTTGCGGCAGTGCGAGCAAGCCACCGGCGAACGCCAAGAGCCACTGCTCGATTACGGTCTCCAACTGTGGCCGAACCGCTGCGAGTTCCGGATAGGCTGCCTGGAAATCGGTCCAGCGAGCGCGCAAGCGAGCGAGTCGACTCGCGAGCGAGGGAATGGTATCGCGCAAACTGAGAACCTGGCTGACGAGCGGGGGAACGACGAGCAGCAGGACAGCCGCGACGAGGATACAGACAGCGAGGAAAACGAGAAACACTGCCACGGCTGACGGCACACGGTGACGCTCCAGCCAGGCGATCGGACGGCTGAGCGTGGCTGCCACCAGCACGGAGACGAAGACGAGCACGAGCACATCGCGGAGCTGCACGAAGACCCAAACGAGGGCCAGCACAGCAACCGCGAGGAGCAAGCCTGCAGCAACGCTCAGGGCGAGTCGCCGATCGATCGAGAAACCCATCGCTCCATCCTTCCGGAGACAGCTAGTGCCGAAGAGTCAACCAACACAGTTCGATTGCTACAATAGTCCAGTGCCCGTGTCCGGACACGGGCAGGGGAGTTCCATGGCCAGCGACAAGATCATCGTCCGCGGAGCCCGCGAGCACAACCTCAAGAACATCGACGTGGAGATCCCGCGCGACAAGCTGGTGGTGATCACCGGCCTGTCCGGCTCGGGGAAATCGAGTCTCGCGTTCGATACGATCTACGCCGAAGGACAGCGCCGGTATGTGGAGTCGCTGTCAGCCTACGCGCGGCAGTTCCTCGGTCTGATGGAAAAGCCGGACGTCGATCAGATCGAGGGGCTCTCCCCCGCGATTTCGATCGACCAGAAGGCAGCGAGCCACAACCCGCGCTCGACCGTCGGTACCCAGACCGAGATCTACGACTATCTCCGCCTGCTCTACGCGCGGATCGGGAAACCACACTGCCCGGAGTGCGGCCGGCCGATCCAGGCCCAGACGGTTCAGCAGATGGCCGAGCAGGTCGAGGCACTCCCGGAGGGCACGCGCCTGTACATCCTCGCGCCGGTCGTGAAAGACCGCAAGGGCGAGCATCAGGGCGTCCTGGATGAACTGCGGCGAGCTGGCTTCACCCGCGTGCGCGTCGATGGTGAACTGCGTGAACTCGACGAACCGATCGCGCTGGCCAAGAACAAGCGCCACACGATCGAGGTCGTCGTCGACCGCCTGGTGGTGCGGGCGCGCGACGACGAGGAGAGCCACGCGTTCCACCTGCGCGTCGTCGAGGCGCTCGAGACAGCAGTCAAGCTGGGTGGCGGTATCGCCGTCGTCCAGCCGCTCGAGGGCGAACCCATCGTCTTTTCCGAAAAGAACGCCTGCGTGCACTGCGGGATCA
>BEID01000380.1 GCA_002898975.1 bacterium HR27
AGGTCGTTGTAGCCTTGGGCAGCAACCAGCTCGATACCGACACCGAGAATCTGCGCCTCGTCCACGATCCCGTAGTCGACAGCGAGCCAGTACGGGTCCTTTAGGTGCGGGAACGAGACACCGATCATGTACGGCTTGTTCGCCTTGGGCCGTGTCCACTTCTCGTATTTCGGTCCTTCGAGGCTCTTCGCCGGACGGCCAGGCTGCTTGGTCGAGACATCGTACTTCCCATAGTATGCGACGATGTCCCAGAGTTCTTCCGCAGCTGTGGGCGAGGCTGCGGCCGCTGCCGTCGGTGTCGCAGCTGCCGGAGCGCTCGTCGGTGAGGCTGCTGGCGCCGTCGTCGGCTGCGCGCCGCTAGCTGCTGGAGTCGGGGTTGCACCACCGCCACCGCAGGCGGCGAGGAGACTGCCGGCCGCTGTGACTGCACCACCGAGTACGAGCCCACACAGGATTGTCCGTCGTGTCAGACGCGTCGATCGGTTCATCGCATCCCCTCCTCGCTGCATCACCGATACCCCCGATCGCGAGCATGCCATTCCCCGGCTCCCCGCCGGGGAACGGAACCGTCCCATCCATCCCATGCCGACTGCTCGTAAGCTCTACGAATCGTTGAACCCCCTCTCATCCTTCGCGCTCTGCCTGCAGCGCGCTCAGTACCCGCTCCGGTGTCAAGGGCAGCTGCTCGATCCGGCGGCCAGCTGGCCAGATCGCATCGAGCACTGCCCCAGCGACGGACGCCGGCGTGGCCAACAAGCCACCCTCACCGATCCCCTTGATCCCGCCGATCGTCACCGGCGAGGGGGTCTCCAGGTGGTCGATGACCAGCTCGGGTACCTCCGTCGCCGTTGGTAGTGCGTACGTGAGGAAGGTGTCCGTCAGAAGCTGCCCGTTCTCATCGTAGACCATCGCCTCGTACAAGGCGCCGCCGATCCCCTGGGCGATCGCGCCCATCACTTGCCCTTCGACGATCATCGGGTTCAGCATCGTACCGCAGTCCTCGACCGCGACGATCTTGTCGAGCCGGACCAGCCCGGTTTCGCCGTCCACTTCGCAGACCGTGACGATGCAGCCGTTCGAGTAGGTCGCTCGCGGATCGTAGAACTTGGTTGCCGAAAGCAATGGTTCTTCGCCTTCGGCCCGGACACGGCCGTCGAGATAGGCGGCGAAGGCAACCTGGAACATGCTCAGCGATCGGTCGGGAGCACCGCGGACGAAGATCGTGCCGTCCTGGATCTCGAGGTCCTCGGGTGCTACCTCGAGCAAGCGGCTGGCGACGCGCAGGACCTTCTCCCGGACTTCCTGCGCCGCCAGTGCCACCATCCCGCCACCGATCACGGCGCTGCGGCTGGCATAGGTGCCCATTCCCCACGGGGCACGATCGGTGTCACCATGCTCGACGATCACATCGTCGATGGAGACACCGAGAATTTCGGCAGCGACTTGAGCGAGCGTCGTCTCGTGCCCTTGCCCATGGCTGTGCACGCTCACCGCCACGCGAACCTTGCCGGTGGGATCGATCGTCACCGTCGCATTGTCGTGCGAAGGGAACGGGAAGCCGGCTTGGAGCGCGATTTCCGAGCCCCAGGCGGTCGGTTCAACGTAGAGGCTGATACCGATGCCGAGGTACCGTCCTTGCTGGCGGAGCTCCTGCTGCCGCTTCCGGAGTTCGTCGTAGCCGATGAGTTCCAGTGCCCGCTCGAGCGATTCGCGGTAGCTGCCGCTGTCGTAGACCATTCCCGTCACCGTCGTATGCGGGAACGACGTGATCAGGTTGCGGCGCCGGAACTCAGCGGGATCGAGCCCGAGTTCGCGCGCGATCTCGTCGAAGAACAGCTCGCGGGCTGTTTGTGCCGCCGTCCAGCCGACAGCCCGGAAGGCCCCGACCGGTGCCTTGTTCGTGCAGACGGCGATGACCTCATGCTGGTAAGCCGGGATGTCATAGACACCAGGCACGATGCCCGCTGCTGCCAGCGGTTCGATGAGGGCACTCGCCGTGTTGAAGGAGTACGCCCCACCGTCACCGATCAGCCGCGCCTTGATCCCCAGAACCTTGCCGTCAGCGCGGACGGCCGCTTCGAGTTCGACGATTTGTTCCTTGGCATGCGTTGCAGCGGAGAGATTCTCGCGCCGGTCCTCCACCCACTTGACCGGTCTCCCGAGCACCTTGCCGAGATAGGCGATGACGACTTCCTCGGGGTAGATCGTCATCTTCTGCCCGAAACCGCCACCCACCTCTGGCGAGATCACGCGCACTTTGTGCTCGGGGATGCCGAGGAAGAGCGAGAGAAAGAGTCGCAGCATGTGCGGCATCTGCGTGGACGAGTAGAACGTCAGCTGGCCGCTCGCACGCTCGTAGACCGAGAGGCAACCGCGTGTTTCCATCGGCGAGGCGACGAAGCGATTCGTATGGAAGCGCCGCCGGAAGATGCGATCGGCCTGTGCGAATGCCCCCTCGACATCACCGAGCGTGGTGACTTTCTGGTACACGATGTTCGTGCCGAGATCCTCGTGCAGGATCGGCGCATCCGGTGCCATCGCGCGCTCGGCGTGCGTGACAGCCGGTAGCGGCTCGTAGTCGACCTGCACGAGTTCGGCAGCGTCCTCAGCGATGTAGCGGTTTTCGGCAACGACCACTGCGACTGCTTCGCCGACGAAGCGCACCTTGCCCTTGGCGAGGACGGGCTGGGGCGTCGGCACCAGCCCCTCGATCG
>BEID01000381.1 GCA_002898975.1 bacterium HR27
GAGTGCCAGCGCGACCTTTTGCCCGACCGCGATGTTGGGCGCACCGGTCACGACGGTGAGGCGATGGCGTCCAGCGTCGACCGCCGCGAGGACGAGTCGGTCAGCATTGGGATGCGGCTCGATGCGTTCGACGACGCCGACAAAGATGTTGTCCCAATGCGCACCGATCCGCTCGATCGCTTCGACCTCCAGCCCAGCCAGCGTCAGGCGCTCGGCCAGTTCGTCGGCAGTGAGGTCGGTCACAACCAGTTCGCGCAACCAGCGCAGCGGTACCTTCATCGAAACTCGCCCACCTTCCGTGCGAGGCGCCGATCAAACCGGTATCCGATCGAATTGCGCCAGGAAACGGAGGTCACCTTGGTAGAAGTAGCGAATGTCCGGCACACCGTACTTGAGCATGACCAGACGTTCGACGCCCATCCCGAAGGCCCACCCTGTGTATTGGTCGGGATCGTAGCCGACATTGCGGAGTACCTGCGGGTGCACCATCCCGGCCCCGAGAATCTCGATCCAACCCGAGCCCCCGCAGACGCGGCAGCCTTCGCCACGGCAAAACATGCAGTCGATCGCGAAATCGACCCCGGGCTCGACGAAGGGGAAAAAGTCGCAGCGGAAACGCACCCGTCGTTCTCGGCCGAACAGCTGCCGCGCGAACTCGGCGAGCGTTCCCTTAAGGTCCGCCATGGTTATGTGCTCGTCGACGGCGAGACCCTCGATCTGGTGGAAATGCCACTCGTGGGTTGCATCTACCGCCTCGTACCGGTAGCACCGCCCGGGTACGACCACACGGATCGGCGGCTTGCGCCGTTCCATTACGCGAATCTGCATCGGCGATGTATGCGGACGGAGCACGATCTCCTTGCGATCCGATTCGATGAAGATCGTGTCCCACACGTCACGAGCGGGATGCTCCGGTGGGATGTTCAACGCGTCGAACGCATAGTACCCGTATTCGACTTCTGGGCCCTCGACGACCTGGAAGCCGAGGTGCGCGAAGATGTCCGTCACCTCACGGATCATCTGCGTGACGGGATGGAGCGTTCCGATTGCTGGCCTGCGACCAGGCAGGGTCACGTCGACCGCCTCGGCCTGGATTCGCGCGGCAAGCTCGAGCTGGCGCACAACGCGTTCCCGTTCCTCATAGGCAGCTTCCAGCGTTTCCTTGAGTTCGTTGAGTGCGCGCCCGACCCGCGGTCGTTCCTCCGCTGGTAACGAGCCCAGCCCTCGCAAGCGCAAGGTGATTTCCCCTCGTCGTCCGAGGTACCGCGCGTGCCACTCCGCGAGTGCCTCGAGCGACGAGGCTTCCTCGAGGTCCCGCAATGCACGCTCCCGCAAGAGGTCGATCTGCTCGCTGCTCACTCGCTCGCCTCCTGGGTGTGGCGCGACCGTCTCTTCGCGTTCACTCGGCGCGCGTCCAGCGGACGCGGCCTGAGCATAAGGATGCGTGATACAAGGTGTCAAGCGCGAGGGATGATGGCAATTCAGTTCGGAAGCGTTTCGATCCTCGGGCCTACTCGGTACACTTCGGCCAGCGGACGCAGCG
Source organism: bacterium HR27 (assembly GCA_002898975.1). Classification (GTDB taxonomy): domain Bacteria; phylum Chloroflexota; class Chloroflexia; order Thermomicrobiales; family Thermomicrobiaceae; genus Thermomicrobium. The sequence goes on from BEID01000381.1 coordinate 1,544, forward strand.
ATGCTCGGAGTGGGAAAGGGTAGTCGGATGAGTCAGACGTCGATCGTCGTGGTGCACGGTCGTGAGATCCTCGACTCCCGCGGAAATCCCACCGTCGAGGTCGAGGTGCGCCTGACTTGCGGTGCCGTTGGACGGGCAGCGGTGCCGTCGGGTGCTTCGACGGGACGGCACGAGGCGGTCGAGTTGCGGGACGGTGATGCCCGCTACGGTGGAAAAGGTGTTCGGCGGGCGGTCGAGCACGTCAATGGCCCGATCGCCGAGGCGATTCGTGGAATGGACGCTCTCGAGCAACGTGCGGTGGATCGAGTCCTCATCGAGCTCGACGGGACACCGAACAAAGGTCGACTGGGTGCGAATGCGCTGCTGGGTGTCTCGCTCGCGGTTGCGCGTGCCGCGGCGGCTGCCGTCGGTCTCCCACTCTACCGGTATCTCGGCGGTCCGGATGCACACGTGTTGCCGACGCCGATGTTGAACATCCTGAACGGCGGTAAGCATGCTGCCGGTTCGGGCGTGGACATGCAGGAGTTCATGATCGTACCGGTGGGCGCACCGAGCTTCAGCGAAGCGCTCCGCTGGGGCGTGGAGATCTACCATGCCCTGCGCAAGGTGCTCGCTGAGCGTGGTGCGGCTACCACGGTCGGCGACGAAGGCGGTTACGCTCCGCGGCTCGACAGCAACCGTGAGGCGGTCGAAGCGGTGCTGGCCGCGATCGAGCGCGCCGGTTATCGCCCTGGGGAGCAGGTCGTTCTCGCGCTCGATCCGGCGATGAGCGAACTCTACGAGAACGGAACGTATCGACTGCCCGGTGAAGGGAAAACGCTGTCGCCCGATGAGTTGATCGACTTTTGGACAGATTGGGTCGACCGTTATCCGATCGTTTCCATTGAGGATGCGCTGGCGGAGGATGACTGGGATCACTGGCAGCGTTTGACGCAGCGATTGGGTCAGCGGATCCAGTTGGTCGGTGACGATCTCTTCGTCACGAACCCGGAACGCGTGCGTCATGGCATCCTGTTCGGGGCGGCGAACGCGGTGCTGGTCAAGCTCAACCAGATCGGAACGCTCAGCGAGACGCTGGACACGATCCGTCTCGCTCGTACGCATGGCTACGCAGCGATCATCTCGCACCGCAGTGGCGAGACAGCCTACAGCTTCATCGCTGAC
>BEID01000382.1 GCA_002898975.1 bacterium HR27
CGAGGAGCTGGGCTGCAGCATCGACGAGCGAACCGAGCCGTTGGAAGATCCGTACCCCGTTCTCGATATCCTCTGGTCCAGTGCGATGGCGGCAGTGCACCGCGACGACTACGAACAGGTCCGGGAGTTACTCGATCCTGGCCGGTGCCAGGTGATCGAACGCGGGTTCGGTTGGCGTGGCGTGGATGTCGCCTGGGCGCTGGCCGAGCGGAGTCGCTACGCTGACCGTCTCCGCCGGGAACTCGAGGCGTACGACTTCGTGTTGAGCCCCACGACACCGGTGACGGCGTTCGCCGCTGGCGCAGACCACCCTGGTTCGATCGATGGCTATCCGACGACGTACCTGAACTGGACGCCGTTCACCTATCCGTTCAATCTCACCGGGCAGCCGGCGATCAGCGTACCGGCTGGTTTCACCCGGGCCGGGCTGCCCGTGGGGTTGCAGATCGTCGGACGGTGGCGCGACGATCTCGGCGTCCTGCGTGCTGCACACGCGTTCGAGCGCCTTCGTCCGTGGCGGCATGTCCGCCCGCCGATCGTCAGCGAAGGAGGAACGAGCCGATGACCAGCCGGGTGCCCGCGCTCGATCTCGTCAGTCACAGTCCGGATCAGACGCGTCAGGTCGCGTCGACGCTGGCGCGGCTGCTGCGCGGGGGAGACGTGCTCTTCTTGCAAGGGCCGCTCGGGTCGGGTAAGACGACATTCGTGCAGGGATTGGCCCGCGGGTTGGGCGTCCGGGAGTACGTGCAGAGCCCGACGTTCATTCTCGTGATGGAACACCGCGGCGTGCTGGCCGATGGCACGCCGGTGCGGCTCTACCACGTCGATCTGTACCGGCTGGAGGAGCAGGACGAATTGACCACCTTCGGGCTCGAGGACTGCCTGAGCGACCCGTCGGGCATCGTCGTCATCGAGTGGTCGGAGCGGTTGCCTGCGCAATGGGTCGATGAATACCTCGTCGTCCGATTCGAGCCTTTGGCCGACACCAAGCGGCGGATCGCGTTTTTCCCGTTCGGCACACGGCCGCGTGCGATCGTCGAGGCATTGCGGAAGGAGGTGGCCGGTGGAGCGAAACGGCCGGCTGCTCCTGGCGCTTGACACCGGGAGCGAACAGGTCGCGCTCGCGCTCTATGACGGGCAGGTGGTCGGCGAGTTCTTCTACGACGCTGGCCGCGAGCACACAGCGACCGTCCTGCCGTCGATCCAGCGACTCCTGGAGGCGAGTCGCCGGCGTGTCGAGGAGATCAGTGCGGTGGCGGTCACGACAGGGCCGGGGAGTTTCAACGGTCTGCGTGTCGGGATGAGCATCGCCAAGGCGCTGTGTTACGCGCTCGACGTTCCCCTGATCGGCGTGTTGACGCTCGATGCGCTCGCCTATCCGCACACGGCGCTCGGCTATCCGATCCGCGCGTTCGTTCCGGCTGGCCGGGGGCGGGTCGTCTACGCGGACTATCGTCGGGCTGGTGCGGAGTGGACGCGTGAGTCGCTCTTGCGCTCCGCGCGAGTGGAGGACCTGACGGCCGGTCTCATCGCGCGGACGGTGCTGGCTGGGGCGCTGGCGCCGGAACACGAGCGTCTCTTGGGGCAGCATCCCTCGGTCATCGTGCCGGCTCCTTCCTTGCGTCAGCTGCGTGCGGCCTGGGTCGCGGAACTCGCCTACCGGCGCTGGCGTGCTGGTGAAAGCGATCCCGTCGCAGCGTTGGAGCCGATCTACGTCCACGGGGGCGGGTCAGCGACGGTTCCTTCGGTACAATTGCCGGAGAGCTACGACGTGCGGTCCGGTCAGGAGTGACGACGTGGAAGAAGTTGTCCGGCGATCGGGCGCCGAGCCGCAGAGCGAGGTGCGGCGGTATGTGCTCGCGCCGATGCGGAACGACGATGTTCCCGAAGTCTCGCGACTCGAGCGACGCTGTTTCACCAATCCCTGGCCGGAATCGGCGTATTACCGGGAGTTGCGCGAACCGGACCGGAATTACTACATCGTGTTGCGCTGGCAGGTGAGCGGAGCGGAGATCGAGCCGGAGCCGGTCGTCGCTGGCAGCCCGCTGGCGCGGTTGTTCCGCCCAGTGCGCCCGCGGACGAGTCCCTATCCGATCGTCGGGTTTGCGGGGATGTGGGTCATCTACGGTGAAGCGCACGTGACCACGATCGCGGTCGCGCCGGAGCACCGCCGCCTGGGGCTCGGCGAAGTGCTGTTCCTGACCTTGATCAGCGAGGCGATCCGGCGGGGTGCCGAGTTCGTGACGCTCGAGGTTCGCGTGTCGAACACGGCGGCGCAAGCGCTCTATGCCAAATACGGCTTCACCCAGCGAGGCGTGCGACCGCGCTACTATAGTGACAACCTGGAGGACGCCTACATCATGACGTCGCCGCCGTTGCGCGATCCGGCCTACCGGCAGCAGCTGTTGCAGCTGCGCGATCGGCTCCTGGCACGGCTGGCGGCGGAAGGGATCGAGATCCTCGAGGAGGCAGCGTGATCATCCTCGGTATCGAGACATCCTGCGACGAAACGGCAGCGGCTGTTGTCCGCGACGGACGGTTCGTGCTGTCCAACATCATCCGCTCGCAGGTCGACCTCCACGAGCGGTACGGTGGTGTGGTGCCCGAGCTCGCCTCGCGCCGGCATGTGACGGCGATCGTGCCGGTTCTCGACCTCGCGCTGGAGGAAGCGGGCGTCGGGCCGTCGGCGATCGATGCCATCGCGG
>BEID01000383.1 GCA_002898975.1 bacterium HR27
TGCGAGCTGCCCCCATCAGACGCGCGACCGTCCAGCTGGACGCGACGGCGCCGCAAGGCACCAGGATGTACCCACCCCACGCCAGCCAGGGGGTCGGGTTCGGTTTCACCAGCAGGTACCAGAACCGCTCCGGCCGCTTGAGGTCCCAGATCAACAACAGCGCTGTGAGCGTCACGAAGACCAGCGCCACCAGCGGTGCCCCGAGCTGGAAGAGCGGACGGTCGGCCAGCCCACCGAGAGCCAGGGCCGGCCCGGCGATCGCCAGTGCACCGCTGGCGATCGACTTGGTCCAGAGATAGCTTGCGACCTTCCAACCCCATGGCTTCGGATGCCAGACGTCGTACACGACCCGTCCATCGGCCGGACCGGGCAAGTACTCCGTCGCACGGACTGCCTCAGCCGGACGGCCATCCGGGCGGACCTCGGCCCACAAGTACCCGTTCGTGCGCGTCTGCACCTCCGGGGTCAGGTTCCCCTCATCGGCTCCTAGGTAGAACAACTTCGGCCGTGTCCCCTGTTCTGGCTTCCGCACGCTGACCGGCTCACGCGCAACCAGTTGGTGCAGCTCACTGGTCGGATCATCGAGATCACCCGCGATGATCGCCTTCTCCGGGCACACGACGACACAGGCTGGAAGCAGCCCCTGATCGATGCGATGGCTACAGTAGTTGCACTTGGCTGCTGTCCTGGTGATCGGGTCGATATAGAGCGCATCGTAGGGACATGCCTGCAGACAAGACTTGCAACCGATGCACCGGGACGAGTCGAAGTCGACGATGCCGTCGGGACGACGAAAGAGGGCCTTCGTTGGGCATATCGTCACGCACGGCGCATCATCGCAGTGATTGCAGCGGAGAACCGTAAACGAGCGGCGCGTATACGGAAAGGTTCCCTTTTCGACGTACTTCACCCACGTTCGATAGACACCGAGCGGCACGAGGTTCTCTGACTTGCAGGCCACGGTGCAGGCATGGCAACCAATACACTTGCGCTGGTCAATGAGGAACCCATAGCGCACCGTGCCACCTCCCGCTCACCGTCCGCCGCGCACGACCGCTTTCAGGACTCTGGCCAGCTGATGCGGCGAAGGCGGTGAACCGTCTAGGAAACATCGCTCCAGCATCGCCTGCACCAGCTCGATACACACACTGTCGGCTGCTGCACGCAGCGCGGTGAGCTGTTGCACCACGTCGAGACACTCCCGCCCCTCTTCGATCATCCGGGCGATGCCACGCGCCTGGCCTTCGATCCGCCGCAAGCGCTCCAGTAATTCGGTTCGGGTTGCGTCGTCCAATTGCGCGACCGACGTCACTCTCCACCTCGCTCCGTGGTACTCTACCCGGGTACAGCCATACTGTAAGACCTTCCGGTCATCATGTCAATGCCCAACCGGCAGGAGGCACGGAGAGCGGCTAGTTCGCCCATACCCGAGTGGTCCACCTGCCACACACGCACGCGAGGATGGAGCGAATCCACGGTGCACACGAGCGTCAACGTTCCTGCCACATCGCAGTGTGGCCTGCCCATTGGCGGGACGGCCCGAACGGGCCGACGACACCCCCGGACTCCGACTGCAGACCGTCACGGACCGTCGACGGTTTGGTTACGTCCCGTATCTGCCCGATCCGATCGTTCTCTCGGCGAGCGAGCCTGCCTGTCCGAGAGAGCAGCGGACAATCGGTCGAGACTACGAGTCCGAGGCTCTCGGGAGCATGGCCTGTTCTTGACTGCCCTGCTGGATCTGTGCGAGAATGTCGTCACATAGACGCTGGGTCGGTAGGTTCCCGTATTTGCGGTTACCCGGCGTGTTCGGTCATTCGAGGAGGAGGAGCGATGCGACGCCCGACACGACTGTTCGGACTGTTACTCCTGGCGTTCGTCCTCGTCCTGGCAGCTTGCCAGCGAGCGGAACCGACCCCGACACCGACGGCTGCGCCAGCGACCCAACCGAGCCCGACCGCGGCGGCAGCCGCATCACCAACTCCAGCAGCGCAGCCGACTTCACGAGCGCAGGCGACTCCGCAAGCACAGGCGACGAAGCCGACTGACCCGATCGGTGTGCTCGAGATCAAGCCAGGTGAGCCGATCGTCCTCGCCTGGATGCTCACGGTCTCCGGTGGTACAGCACAGCTCGGTGAGGACTCGAAGCGAGGCATCGAGATTGCGATCGAGGATCTCGGCGGTCAGCTCCTCGGTCACAAGATCGAACTCGTCGGTGAAGACTCGGGTTGCAACCCCGAGGGCGGTCAGGCCGCGGCGACCCGTCTTGCGGCCAACCCACGCATCGTTGCGATCATCGGATCGTCCTGCTCGTCTGAAGCACGGGTCGGCGCACCGATCATCGATCAAGCTGGCCTCGTGATGGTCTCGCCATCCAACACCGCTCCCGACCTCACTGATCCAGCAAAGCACGTTCAGGGCTATCTCCGCGTCGCCCATAACGATAAGGTGCAGGGGAAGGTCGCGGCCGAGTTCGTCGTCAAGAAGCTCGGCCTCAAGCGAGTCGCCACCATCCACGACGGGAGCCTCTATGCCGAGCAGCTCGCCAATGTCTTCGCGGAAAACGTCAAGCAGCTCGGTGGCACGGTGGTCGCTCAGGAAGCGGTCAGTCCGGACGATACCGACATGCGGCCGGTGCTCACACGGATCGCCACCCAGCAGCCGGAGCGGATCCACTACCCGATCTTCAACCCG
>BEID01000384.1 GCA_002898975.1 bacterium HR27
CGCGGCCAGGGGTTGCCGCGATCCCTCGTCACCGAGGACGAAGACCGGTTCCCCCGGATACTCGCTGGCGAGGAGGTCTGCTGCGACCACGGCTGGGGTCAAGAGTTCGCCAGGGCGCACGTCCAAGCCGGCTGCCCGCAGCCGTTCGACGTAGGCGTCGGGCGGGCGTGCCGTGCCGTTGGTCAGGAGCAGGAACGGGTGACCGCGCTGGCGGAGCAAGGCCAGAAAGGCGGCGGCACCCGGCAGCGGCTGCGGCTCGTTCCACTGCTCTGAATCGGCCAGAATCAGCGTGCCGTCGACGTCGAGGATGAACGGCTTGCGCGCGATCTTCTTGAGCTGTGCCTCGAGCGTCGCGCTGGTGCTTTCCCGGTCGTTGTGTTTCGTCACCTGTCCATCCGTTCCTTTCGATCGCAAGGTAGCACCGGAGCGGTCTTCGCTGGAGAGGATACGACCGCCCCGGGCGGCGGGTGCAGGCTGCTCGGGTCATTCGAGGATCTCCACGACCCCCCGGTCACCGTCGACCCGAATCCGCTGCCCAGTCTTGATCGTCGAGGTCGCGTACGCCGTGCCGACGACGGCTGGGACGCCGTACTCGCGGCAGATGATCGCGGCGTGACTCATCATGCCGCCGATGTCGGTGACGACGCCCTTGACCTTGGCGAGCGTCGGCCCCCACGAGGGGGCGGTGATCGGGCAGACGAGAATCTCACCGATCTCGACAGTCGGCAGCTCGCTCTCGTCGCGCACGACCCGGGCTCGTCCCTCGATGACACCGGGTGCGGCTGGCATACCGGAGAGCACCGTGCCGGCGCCAGTCTCGCCGCGTAGCCATTCCTGGACGCGGTCGGTTGTGACACCCCAGAGCATGATCGCGAAGGGGTCGCTCACGGTCTCCGGTGCGTCGCCGAGGCAGGGAACCGGCGTCCACTCGCGCAGGACCGCGATGATCTCCTTGCGGCGAGCGATACGGTCTTTCCACGCCTGCTTGCCGCGCACCGGGATCCCGGTCGCCCAGGCCGAGGTGAAGTCGAAGAGGAAGCGCTCGAGCTCGTACGGATTGAAGTAGAAGAGATCGCCCGGCTGCTCGAGCGCCCCCGCCTCGGCCAGGATACGACCGAGCGTGCGCATGTGCCGCCAGAAGACGGTCCCGCTCCAGTGCTCGACATAAAAGTTGTGCTCCTCCACGAAGGGGAAGACCGTGCGGGAGAGCGCCAGAAGCTGATCGAACTGCTGGCGTTCTTCATCCGTGGCCAGGAGCTGGCGGTATTCCTGGGCGAGCCGCTCCCGTTCCTCACGCAGCTGCTCGAGCGGCCGCTCGACAGCCTGGCCAGCCTGAAGCTGCTTGATGTAGTCGCGGATCGTCGCCAGCGGGAGACGCAAGTCGTCGATCCAGGAAATGTGGTCGTGGTAGAGGCCGCTGCCGGACGAGTAATAGAACCAGGGGTGCTTGGCTGCTTCGAAGGCAGCCAGCCACTCGCGGCCTTCTGGGCTGTCCTGGAGTGCGGTGAGGAGCTGGTCGAGCTGGTCGACCGGTGTTTCCAGGAAGCGCTGGCTGAGACCGAGCTGGTGCGCTTTGGTGGCCAGCTTGCGCAGCTCGTCGTCGGGCCGGAAGAGGATCACGTCGATACCGGCGACCATGCGGGCGATCGTCTGGTCGCTGATCTCCGGGAAGGCCTGCTTGCAGAAGGAGAAGAAGGTCAGATAGGCGGCGTAGCCGATGTTGAGAAACTCGAAGTGCCGCTGGTAGAGCTGGAAGACGCGGTCGACCAGCAGGCGATAGGTGTGATAGAGCTGGAAGGAACGGCCGAGCTTGCGGGCGAAGACGTCCTCTTCAGGCTCGAACTCGGGCATCGGCTCGAAGCCGAGTTGCTCCATCTCGTGGATGACACCCTCGAGTTCCCGCTTCCACTGCTCGTAGAGGTCGTTCCAGTGCTGGTAGTAATACCCGGCCCGGCGCTGGAACTGCACGACCCGCTGCTCGATCTCCTGCGGATCTTCGACGGGGACGAAGCCGAGGTAAAGATACCCATTGATGAGCCGACGTTCGATGCCGCGTGCTCCGGGAATGACGAAGGTGCGGTTGGTGTACTGCGAGATCGCGACGCCCCAGGCTTCATGCGGCAGGATATCGAAGGGGACGCAGACGTACGGGTTGTGGATCTTGTCGGCGATCCAGAACAGCTTCCGCTCGACGTCGCGCGTCTCCGGACGGGAGATGAGGTAGTACGGGTACATCTCCTCCCAGCCCTCGGCCCCGGGCGGGGTCGGAACCTCCCACGGATACGGGAAACGCTCGCGCGCCATCGGCCACCGTCCCTCCGTCATCGCTTTAGCCGTGAGCTTTCTCAGCACTATAGTTGTGGAAGTGCTGCGGTGTCAAGAGGGTTCGGTGGTACGGTGAGCTGCCAGGAGCCAGGGGACGGCTTCTCACCCAGTGGGCGGCGTCCCGGAAGCTCGCTGGACGGTTCCTCCGGCCACACGGCCGCACGGTGAAGGCGACTGGATCGGAACGACGGGTGACCAAGGCTGTTCCGTGCCCAGCGCCGCTTCGCCGGCGCTGCCGTTGTGCGTGAGCGACCCTCCGGCTGGCTGCGGGTCTCGCTGCACGGCCGCTGTTCGACACGACGAACCGAGTCGAGACCTCGTCGCTCTCCGCGCGAGTCGTCCGCTGTACCGGGGGCTCTCGCTG
>BEID01000385.1 GCA_002898975.1 bacterium HR27
AGGATGCTGACCGCGATCTCCTCCGGACTCGACGCCCGGATATCCAGACCGGCCGGCGCTTTGACGCGTTCCAGCAACTCGACCGGAAGCGTCCGGGCGAGCGTCTCGCGGATCGCTGCGAACCGCTTCCGGCTGGCCACGAGCTCGACGAGCGGCACAGCAGCCCGCAAGGCTGCCTCGAGTGCGTCCTCGTCGTACGCCCCGAGGCTCGCCACCACCGCGACGGTCGGTCGCCTGCGCGGTCGCTCTCCGGGATCGAGCCCATCGACCCATTCGTCGGCGTCGGCTGGTGCTCCGCTGGCACCGGGCCGCAGCGCAACGACGTGGTAGCCCATGGCATCGCCCAGCCGCACGAGCGCATCGGCCACCGGGCTCTCGCCATAGACGAGCAGCTGTGGTGCCGGAAGGAACGGTTCCAGGAAGATCTCGAGCGCCCCCTCGCTGTGACAGGTCATCGGTGCGACCACCACTCCTGGGCGTCCCGGCTCGCCTGCGCTCCCGGCCGGATCGATCCGTAGGATGCGCGCCCGGCCGTCGTGCAATGCTGCCATCGCCTCCCACATGACGGCTGGTTGCGCGCAGCTCCCGCCGACCCAGCCGAACAGCGCGCCGTCCGCAGTCACGATCCCCTTGGCACCGGGCTTGGCCGAGGTCGGACTCTGGCTCCAAACGACGGTCGCGAGGACGAACGGTATCCCGCGCTCGCGGAGCTCGGCCGCCAGCGCGAAGAGATCACGACCGAGCTGCCTCTCGCTCGCCTGCCGCTGCGTCATACTGCGCCTCGCCTCGCAGGTTGCCAAGCGAGAAGGGGCCGGGCCAGCAGTACCGGCCCGGCCCCGGCTCCCTCACTGGGCCACACCCTTCTCCTGCAAGATGCGGTAAAGCTTGGCCGGGGTGATCGGAATATCGATGTGCCGCACGCCGAGGTGGCTCAGCGCATCGACCACCGCGTTCACGATCGCCGGTGGTGCCCCGATCGTCGGGCTCTCGCCAACTCCCTTGGCACCGAGCGGGTGATGCGGCGAGGGCGTAACCGTCTTGTCCGTCTTCCAGTGCGGTGTCTCGACCGCAGTCGGCAAGAGATAGTCCATGAAGGTACCAGTGAGCATCGTCCCGTTGTCGTCGTACACGATCTCCTCGAAGAGCGCCGGGGCCATCCCCATCGTCAGCCCGCCATGAATCTGCCCCTCGACGATCATCGGGTTGATGATCGTCCCGCAGTCGTCGACGGCCAGGAACTCGCGGATCTTCACCTGACCCGTCCCCCGGTCGATGTCGACGACGCAGACGTAGGCGCCGAACGGGAAGGTCAGGTTGGGCGGATCGTAGTAGCACTCCGCCTCCAGGCCTGGCTCGAGGCCGAGCGGGAAATTGGTATAGGCAGCGAACGCGATTTCCTGCATCGTCTTGTAGCGATCGGGCGCACCCTTCACGCGGAACGCGTAGTCCTTCCACTCGAGGTCGTCTGGGCTGACCTCGAGGAGATGCGCCGCGATGAGCCGCGCCTTCTCGCGGATCTTCCGGGCCGCCACGGCGGTTGCCGCACCAGCCGTCGGCGTACTCCGGCTGGCATAAGTGCCGAGTCCATACGGAGCCGTATCGGTATCCCCGTGCTCGACCGTGATGTATTCGACCGGGATACCGAGCTCCTCCGCGACGATCTGGGCGAACGTCGTCTCGTGCCCTTGCCCTTGTGTTTGCACGCCGATCCGCACGATCACCGCACCGGTCGGATGCACGCGGATCTCCGCGCTATCGAACATCTTGATGCCGAGAATATCGAAGGTATGCGACGGACCGGCGCCGACGATCTCGGTGAAGGTCGAGATCCCGATCCCCATCAGTTCGCCGCGGGCTTGCCGTTCCGCCTGCTCGCGCCGCAGCTCCTGATACCCGATCGCGTCCAGCGCCTTCTGGAGCGCCGCCGGATAGTTCCCGCTGTCGTACACCCAGCCGGTCGGCGACTGGTACGGGAACAGGTGCGGCTGGATGAAGTTCTTGAAGCGGATCTCAGCCGGATCCATCCCGAGCTCGTCGGCCAGAATGTCGACCATCCGCTCGATCGTATGCACCGCCTCGGTCACCCGGAACGAGCAACGGTACGCGACACCCCCCGGCGGCTTGTTGGTGTACACCCCATCCACCTGAATGTGGGCTGCCTCCATGTCGTACGACCCGGTACAGACGCTGAAGAGACCAGCCGGGAAGCGGGAGGGATTAGCAGCTGCGTCGAAGGCACCGTGATCGGCGACGACCTTCACGCGCAGCGCCCGAATCTTGCCGTCGCGATTCGCTGCCAGTTCCGCATGGATGTGATAGTCCCGCGCGAAGGAATCAGCCTGCAGGTTCTCCGAACGATCCTCGATCCACTTGATCGGCTTCTTGTGCTTGAGCGTCGCATACGTCGCGATGACGTAGCCCGGATAGACCGGCACCTTGCCGCCGAACCCGCCGCCGATATCCGGTGAAATGACGCGAATCTTGTGCTCGGGAATCCCGGTCACCAGCGAGAAGACCGTCCGGTGCGCGTGCGGCGCCTGCGACGTCATCCAGATGGTCAGCTTGTCGATCGCTGGGTCATAGTTGGCAACGCAGCCACAGGTTTCGATCGAGGCGACGTGGATCCGCGGGATATAGAGGTCCTGTCCGACGACGACTTCAGCCTCTTGGAAAACTCGGTCGGTCTT
>BEID01000386.1 GCA_002898975.1 bacterium HR27
TGGTCGGCAGGTAGCGCTCGACGAGAAGACGGCGGACATACTCTTCGGCTAGAAGAAACGGTCGGAATCCTGGGTCGAGCCGTTGCCCCACGCCCTCGTGCATTGCGAGCGTTTTGACCAGCAGGCTCAGTTCCGGCGGGAGCGTGAGATGCCAACGGCGCACCAACCGGAAGAGATCGTCCGCGATTTCACCGAATCGGTACACTGCGAGGCTCAGTCCGTAATAGCGGTCGATGAGGTGTTGCAGCTCCCGGCGCAGAGCTGGACGATCGGTTTCGTGCCGGACGATACCGAGACGGCTCATGCTGTCGATGAGCGCGTCGAGATCGCCGCGAATGACAGCGAGGAGGGCGTCCAGGAGTTCGCGCCGCTGAGCGGGATCGAGTCGCCCGACCATGCCGAAGTCGTACACGACGAGACGGCCGTCCGGCAGAACAGCGAAATTCCCAGGATGTGGATCAGCGTGGAAGAACCCGTGCACAAGCACGCATTCCAGGACGAATCGTCCGGCACGAGCAGCGAGCGCTGCGCGATCGATGGCTGCCCGATCGAGTTCGTCGATCCGGTCGATCGGAATCCCGTCAATGCGGCGCATCGTCAGCACGTTTTCCGTCGTGCGGTGCCAGAAGACCCGTGGGATGACGATGTCCGGACGGTGTCGCAGCAGTTGTCGGAAACGATCGGCATTGCGCCCTTCCCGGCGGTAATCCAGTTCGCTACGGATGGTCCAGGCGAACTCTTCGACGAGGCCAACGAGGTCGTAGGAAGCGGCGAGCGCACTCCGGCGGTTGGCAATTTCTGCGACTTCGCGCAGAATCGCAAGGTCTTCCTCGATCGTTTCGGCGATGCCAGGCTTGCGAACCTTGACGATGACCGCCGTTCCGGTCGGCAGCGTCGCGGCGTGTACTTGACCGATCGAGGCGGAAGCCAACGGAACAGGATCGAACCAGGTATAGAGTTCTTCGAGCGGACGGCCGAAGCTCCGCTCGATCTCCGCGATGATCGCCTCGGCCGGAACCGGCGGGACGCGATCACGAAGCAGGGCGAGTTGCTCGACATAGCTGGGTGGGATGAGATCGTCCCGCGTCGAGAGAATCTGGCCCAGTTTAACGAACGTTGGGCCGAGTTCCTCCAGTGCCATACGAAGCCGCATCGGGGCGGGGATCTGCGCGGCTGGTAGACGCTGCCGGGCACGAGGTTGGACGGGAATACCGAGGTGATCGAGAATGAATCCAAGTCCATGCCGGGAAAGAACGGTAGCGATTTCGGTGAGCCGGCGACGATGTGCGAGAATGCGACGTGGTCCTGTAAAACGTGGCACAAACACTGGGTGCACACTCCTCGAGATGCGAGGCGCAAGGCTCGACGGTATGCTGTTTTCCGGCGAGTATAATCGCCTGTGCGGGTTGCGAGGCAGGAGGCGCGAGGTGGCTTACTCGATGCGTCGAGTCGAGCGTTGGGCACGGGATCCCGGCCTTACGCTGCGGATGGTACTCGTTCTCGCCGGTTTGTCGCTCCTGTACGTCGTCTTCGTGAGTACGTTGATCTGGAGCGGGCTGGACGCCGTCTCGGTTCTCGTCATTGCGGTGTTGCTCGCGCTGTTCCAAATCTTTCTCTCGGAACCACTAGCGTTAGCGAGCGTGGGAGCGCGCATTCTCGAACCCGGTGAGCTACCGCGTCTGCAGGAGCTAGTCGAGCGAGTCGCGGCGCTCGCTGGAGTGCCGCGCGTGCGGGTGGGCATCATCGAAACAGCGCTGCCGAATGCGTTCGCGATGGGCAAGAGTGCCCGCTCGGCGACGGTCGTGGTGACACGCGGTCTCCTCGACCTTCTCGATGATGAGGAACTCGAAGCAGTCATTGCGCATGAGATCGCGCACATCCGGAACCGCGATGTACTGGTGATGACTATCGCGGGATTCTTCGTCATCGTCGCTCAGCTCGTTTTTCGCTTCCTTCTGTGGGGTGGTGGAGGGCGATCGGATCGCGATCGCCGGGGCGGTATCGCGCTGGCGTTTCTCGTCTCGCTGGCAGTGTGGTTGATCGGCCAGCTGCTGTTACTTGCACTCTCACGGTACCGGGAGTACGTCGCTGATCGCGTGGCCGGCCTTTTGACCGGACGACCGATGGCGCTCGCCGCGGCACTCCTCAAGATCGACGGCCGGATCCAGCGGATTCCGCAGCGGGACTTGCGGGAAGTGCAAGAAATGGCAGCATTCTTCATTTTGCCGCCGATACGGCGAGCGAGTCTTGCCTCGCTCTTCTCCACGCATCCGCCCACCGAGGAGCGTGTTCGGCGGCTCGAGGCGCTCCAGCGGCAACTCGAGGGACTCGCATGAAGCGATTGTTGGACATCTTGCTGGGACGCGCTGCACGACCGGTTCCAGCGCGCCAGGAAGGGCTCATTGCGATCGGTACGGCTGCGATCACCATGGAAGCGCAACTCGGAATGAAGCCGCAGCCGATCGCCGGGCTCGTCTTCAAGCCGATGGAGTCGGTCTATTTCGAGTGGGCGAGCGAAGAACTGGACGGCCTTCTCCAGATCGCGGTTCGCGAGACGAACAGTCGCTATCGGCTATGGAGCGATGCGTATGGGTATCGGTGGATTCTGCTCGAGGATCCGGACTTCGAGGATCTGGTAGCGACACTGCAAGCGGCGAGTCAGATTCTCATCGAACACGGCTT
>BEID01000387.1 GCA_002898975.1 bacterium HR27
CCATCAGGTCGAGCGCGGCTTCCGCACTCGCTGCGACCTGTACTTCAACGCCTCGGCGCGCGAGATTCCGTGCCAGGATGCGACTCAGCACTGGATCGTCTTCGATGACCAAAATACGGCGGAAACGGGGTTCCGGTGGCGGTGACGGTTCCTCCATGGCTCCACTCATCTCCCACACCACTCTCCGTCGTCCCCGATCCTGCCACAGGTGGGCTCACAATGACCTCAACGGGAGCGGTCATCTCGCTCGCGCGCTCCTGTCGGGACGAGTCGATACCCGTATCCCGGTTGGGTGACGAGGTAGACGGGATGCTGCGGATCAGGCTCGATCTTCTTCCGCAGCCGTGCGATATAGACGTGGAGGAGATGGTCATCTCCGCGCCAGTCCGGTCCCCAAATCCGTGCCAGTAAGACAGCCGGAGCGAGGACGCGGTTCGGGGCAGCGAGAAACACGCGCAGCAAAGCTGCCTCGGTCGGGGTGAGACGAGCCGACCGGCCCTGAACGGTCACGAGCCCGCTCTCCGCGTCGAAGAAGATATCTCCCACTTGCAAGACGGATGAAGTCCCTGGGGAGCCGCCCGTGCGACGGAGCATCGCGCGAATACGTGCCAGAAGCTCCGCGAGACTGAACGGCTTCGTCAAATAGTCATCCGCACCGAGATCGAGTGCAGCGACCTTGTCGTGTTGCGCATTCCGCACAGAGAGGACCAGAACTGGTGCACTCGAGCGACGGCGAATCTCGTGCAGAAGCGCAAGCCCATCGATATCGGGAAGCCCCAAATCGAGCAGGATCAGATCGGGAGGGCGTTCACCGAGTACCGCCAGTGCCTCGCTACCGCTGCTGACCGCATCGGTGTCAAAGCCATGGCGGTGCAACGAAACCTGGAGGACCCGCTGCAGCGCTCGCTCATCGTCGATGATCAAGATGCGACGGTGCTCCGTCATCGCGCCTCCGTCACCTCGGCTGGCACCGAACTCGCAACAGGCAAGAGCAGCGTGAACCGAGCACCACCCTCGCGACGGTTTTCAGCGCGGATTTCACCGCCGTGTGCCAACACGAGTTCACGCGCGATCGCCAGCCCAAGTCCTGACCCGGGACGGTGTCCACCGTCACTCGGGAGCCTTACGAAGGGTTTGAACAAGCGGGGAATCTCCTGGACCGGGATGCCCGGCCCTTCATCCTCGATGAGGAGAGCAACCCGCTGTCCCCGCATCGTGGCCCGCACCCGGATCGTCGTACCCGGCGGGCTATATTTCACCGCATTGTCCAGAATGTTCAAGAGCACCTGTTCCATCTTCTCGGGGTCGACGAGAACAGGTGGCAACGACGGGTCCACCTCGACTACGACACGGTGCTGCGCGAGCCGCGCTTTCAAGCGCTGGAGTGCACTGTCCACCAACTCCTGGACGGAGATCGAACGAAGATCGAGCCGGAGTCGCCCGGCCTCGATCCGAGAAACGTCCAGGAGACCTTCGACGAGCAGGTCGAGCCGGCGCGCCTCGGTGACGATCGTTTCCAATAATTCCCGCTGTTCTTCGGGCGTCCACTGGACGTCGGGTTGGAGAAGACTCTCGGCCGCTGCCAAGATCGACGCCAGTGGCGTACGCAGATCGTGGGAGACAGCGTTCAGGAGCGCCGTTTTGAGTTCGTTCGTACGGCGAAGAATTTCCGCTTCCATTGCCTTAGCGCGGAGACGCTCTCGCTCGAGCGCAGAAGCCAGTTGCGTCACGATACCGAGCAATAATCGGCTTTCCTCTGGTGTGAACTGCCGTTCCTGCCTGCTGATCAGAACCAACCACCCGAGCCGCTGGTCACCGGCGGACAGGGGGACTTGATAGCGACTGCAGGTCCGTTGCCGGCTCCTGTCCGCCACAGGGCCGATCACACGGACCCAGCGCCCCAGAACCGTCTTTTCACCCGGTAGACTCGCCTCTCGAAGGACTGTGGACACGCCACTCTCGAGCATTCCATCGACGTCCTCGACATCGCCGCTGACCACGCGCAGCGGCTTGTCACCAGGCTGCAGCGACACGAGGAGGATCACCCCATCGACGGTAAAAGCGCGGCGAAGCAGCTCGGCAATCGACTCGAGCGCGCCATTGAAGTCTGGATTCTGGAGATTCCGTACTACCTCGAACAGGAGCGATGCTTCCCACTCGCGACGCATCGCCTCAGCGGCCGTGCGACGGAGGTTCGCAGCCAACTGTCCCGTGACGAGGGCAGTGACGAGAAAGATGAACAGCGACAGCCACTCCGCTGGATCAGCAACCGTAATCGAGTAGCGCGGCTCGACGAACAAATAGTCGAAGGCCAAGAACGCCAAGACAGCTGCGACCACTGCCGGCCCTCGACCACTGAGAACCGCTGTGAGGAGCACGGCAAGAATATACAACATCGAGGCATGCGTATTCGGAACCATTGCTCGCAACGCTGCAACGACGGCTGAGGCCAGAGCAGTGCTGGCCAGAGCAATGCCATAGGAAATGAGAGGGGAATCGGTTCGCAGACTTCTCGACAGTTTCATTCTGATCGGCGACTCAGTGCTGCGTGCGTTTCCCATACGTGTTCCACCTGCAGGCATGTTCTCGCTCCAAAGTGTACGCTCCAGACACACACCGCGTGGATCTATCGATGGTCCACGGAGCGAGCCGCTCCTCTTCGAGCGGATC
>BEID01000388.1 GCA_002898975.1 bacterium HR27
GGTGCCCAGTTGCCAGTAGCACGGTCGGGACCGGTCATCGACACCAGCGCACCGGAGGTGATCGTGCGGACGGCGCGACGCTATGCTGGTAGGTTGCGGCTCGTCTGCCTCGGTCCGCTCACGAACGTCGCGATCGCGTTGCGATTGGAGCCGCGACTGCCGGAGTTGGTCGAACGACTCGTCATCATGGGTGGAGCCTTCGCTGTTCCCGGAAACGTGACCCCTGCGGCTGAGTTCAACGTCTGGAGCGATCCGGAAGCGGCGTCGATTGTGGCTGAGGCCGGCTTCCGTGCGGTCTGGGTCGGACTCGATGTTACACGAGAGGTGCGGTTGGAACGTGGGCAGCGGGATCGACTGCTCGGTTTCGAGACGCCAGCGGCCAGGTTGCTGGTCGAGACGACGCGCCAGCTGCTGGATCGACCGAATGGTGGAGGTGTCATCTTGCACGACCCACTCGCCTTGGCGGTGGCCGTTTACCCTGAACTGGTCGGCGGTCTCCCGGTGCAGGTGACAGTGGATACCAGTTCCGGTCCGACAGCCGGGCGCACCGCCTACCACATTCAGGAGGGCGCACCGTCGCTCGTTGCTCAGTCGATCGACCAGACCCGATTTTTTGCGTTATTCTGGCGTTCTTTCGCTCCAGCGGGGGCACTCGATGCAGGTAACAGGAGAGGGGATCCGTCATAATTAGTTCCGTCGTGAGGAAGCACAGCGGGGGATGTCCCGAGGCGGGAGGTGCGAGCCGTGTCGGGAGAAGCGATGGGACGAGAGCAACCCGCATTGCAAGACATGGATCTCTTGGGACGATTGACCCAGTTCTTTGACTCGCTGGATCAGCACGTTCGAGCTGGCCATGGTTGGTTCATTTTCAACGCACGGGGTCAGCGCGGTGCCCGGATTACGGCCTTCATTCTCGGTCGGTTGGCCGAATACCAGCTGCTGTATACCTACTACTTCATCCCCTGGCGAGACTTCGCGCTGAATGCCTATATGGTCGAGGTCGAACTGCAAGCATTGGCGGCGCAGCGACAAGCCTTGCAAGGGCGAGCCCAGCAGGAGTTCGACATCGCAACACGTGTCTCCCGGGACAGTCTTGCGCGTATGATGGTTTCGGATCTTCTCATCATCGCGGGGATCCAGCCGCAGCATCGCCATGAAGTTGTTTTTCTGGACCAGGCGATCGAGCGCCGCTATCAGCAGCGACTGTCGACGATCTTGATCACGCCGGCCAAGCCGCATGAGTTGGCCTGGCAGATCGAGCGTGTTGCGCCGGGTGAGCAGTTCTGGGATCGGCTGTTCGACCGCATGTACGAGCGAAGCCTGATCGCACTGTGATGCGCCGACTACGCACGCCGGGCCAGAGCATGGTCAGCGAGAGCTGCGAGCATGTCGCGTCCGTCGGACGGTGGGAGGTGGGTGAGCAGGCACTTGGCTTCTTCCACGTAGCGGCGTGCGTAGTCGAAGGCCTCGTCCAGGGCACCTGATTCTCGTATCAAGGTCACAGCAGTCGCGATCGCCGTATCATCGGGCGCACCGTGCTGGATCAGCTCGAGGACAAAGTTCCTCTGCTCGCTCGTAGCCCTGCCATTCTGCAAGAACAGCATCGTTGGAAGTGTCATCGTTCCCTGACGAAGGTCCTGACCGGCTGGTTTTCCGAGTTCTGCTTCGTTCCCCAGCAAATCGAGGATGTCGTCCACGATCTGGAACGCCATCCCCATCGCTCCGCCGAACTCACTCAGGAGCTCGATCTGCTCGTCGGTGGCGTCGGCGAGAATCGCCCCGATTTCCGCCGAAGCAGCGAACAGCGAGGCTGTTTTCCCGTAGATCCGGCGCTGATAGTCGTCGAGGCCGATATCGGCTCGGCGGGCTGAGAAGATCTCTCTCAGCTGGCCGTCGCAGATGCTACCCAAACACCGGGCGAATACCGCCAAGACACGAGGATTCATGGTCGAGGCAGCGAGCATGGCCGAGCGGGCGAACATGTAATCGCCGACCATGATAACGACCGAGGGTTCGAAGAGGACGTTCAGCGTCGGTTGCCCGCGACGGCGCGCTGCTCCGTCGATCGAGTCGTCATGGATCAGTGAGGCCGTGTGAAGCAATTCGATCCCGGCAGCGGCGGGAACGAGCCGTTCCAAGTCGTAGCGAAACGGTTTCGCTGCAAGCAAGAGAAGAAGTGGACGGAGTCTCTTGCCCCCCGCACGGACCAGTGCTTGCAGTATCTCGCTCACGATCGGAAATTCCAGCGCCGTTTCAGCGAGTAAGCGATCCTCGACTCGCTGCAGGTCTGGTCGCATTCGGTCGAGAACGGTCGTGAAATCCAACTGTCCCCCGAGTCTGCTTCCACCGCGCACCACCCAGCGCCCTTGTGACACTTGCTAGTATGTCCCAGGTTGTACCGAAAAGAAAAGGTCGTATTCGATCGAGCGGGTCGCTCAGGGGCCTCGCCACCCTATTCTGAAGCACCGCACGATCTGGTGCCGATGATGGATTGTGGCATACTGCGGCGTGACGGGAGTTTTCGCGTGGTGGGAGTGGGGACGGAGCGTACTCGGTGTTTCCGGGGAGTCGACCGTACCGGCCTCGTCGGCGCCGGTTCGCGCTATCCTGGCGACTCAGTTTGGCGCTGCTGGTAGTTCCGCTCCTGCTCGTCGGAGTGTCGGTC
>BEID01000389.1 GCA_002898975.1 bacterium HR27
GCTCGCGAACATCCGCGCTTGCAACGTCAGGAACTCGTTCGGATCGAGCAACACCTGCATGAAGGTCGTCAGCGAACCGAAGAATGTCCCCAGCACCATGCCGATCAGTAGCACGCGAAAGAGATCCCGTTGCGCACGTTGGAACAGCACTACCGCCAGGAGCACAGCGAAAAGGCCCAGAGCCGAGAGCGACACGGCATAGTTCACGATCGGGTCAGCGAGCGCGTGGAGCCAGTGCGAACCGAAGAACACCGCTGTCGTCTGGACGAAGAGGTACAGGGAGTCCAGACCGATCACGCTCGGCGTCAGGATCCGGTTCCCTGTGATGGTCTGAAACAGGAGACTACTGACCCCGATACAACCGGCGGTGAGCACCATCGCCCCCACCCGGACGAGCCGCCGGCTCAGGATGTATTCCCAGTTCGTTCCCATGCTGCCGAACAGGAAAACACCGAGCACCGCCACGGCTGCACCAGCCAGGAGAAGCAACAGGAACAGCGTGCGACGCATCAGCGTCCCTCCCGGCGTCGCCCGTGGACGAGCAGGAATCCGAGAAAGACCGCCGAGCCGAGTACGCCCGCCACGACGCTGATCGGCACTTCATACGGGTGAATGACGACGCGACCCAGGATGTCGCAGGCCAGCACGAACGTCGTTCCCAGTACCGCCGTCAGCGGCAGCGTGCGGCGCAGGTGATCCCCCCGCAGCAGGACAGCGAGGTTCGGCACGACGAGACTCAGGAAGGGAATCGTTCCCACCGTCACCAGCACCACCGCCGCCACCAGCGAGACGATCGAGAGCCCCAGCACGACGGTCTGCCGGTACCCGAGCCCGAGCGTCGTCGCTATCTCCTCACCGAACCCTGCAACCGTGAAGCGATACGCGTACAGGTACGCGATGGCGACCAGCGGCACCACCAGATAGAGCAACTCGTACCGGCCAGCGATGACCAGTGCGAAATTGCCCTGCAACCAGGCGGAAACATTTTGTATGAGGTCGTACTTGTAGGCGGCGAACGTCGTCACCGCGGCAAGCAGGTTGCCGTACATGAGACCGACGATCGGGACGAACAGCGAGCCGCGGTTGCGGACCCGCTGCACGAGCGCCAGGAACGCTGCCGTGCCGAGCAGCGCGCAGCAGAACGCGAACAGCATTTTGACGAACGTCGTGGCGCCTGGGAGCAACAGGATGGCCAGCAGTACACCGAGACGTGCCGCGTCGTCCGTACCCATCGTCATCGGAGAAGCGAAGCGATTTTGGGCCAGCTGCTGTGTGATCAGCCCCGCGACCCCGAGGCTCATCCCAGCCAGCACCAGGCTGACCATCCGCGGGAGACGACTGACCAGGAGCAACTCGATCGCTTGGCCGTCCAGCGACAACACCGCTGCGAGTGACAGGCTGGAAGCGCCAACGAAGAGCGAGAGCACCGCCAGCACCACCGGCGCCGACCAGAACACGACCCAGCCAGGGCCGGGCAACGGCATTCCCGCGCGACGCGTGCGCTCGGTCATCTCACGTTCGACCGGTGGCACATCGAGCACTGTCCCCACCGTTGTTCCCTTCGCTGATTCCGCTCGGCCATGCTCCAGCTGGTACCGACCAACGACAGCTTTGCCCACTCAGCCCCCGCGATCGAACCCTCGCTCACGCGCGGAGGACTCGGTAACCGTCGTCACCCCGCAGGCTGTTCCCCTTCCCCAACGCGTGCTGCCCAGGACCGCCTCGTGTCAGCTCGCCCCAAATCCCGACTAACCTACTCGGGTTTGAATATACCGGGACGGAGCCCTCCTGGCAAGTCGGCTGGGCCTCGTCTCCGCTCCGGTCGGTTCGAGTGCGGTTGACTCACTGCTGCGAACATGTGGCAGTGACCACGCCAGAGCAAGGCGAGCACCCACTGGCCGGGAGTCTCCGCGGCCTGGCTCAACACCCGCTGTCCCTGCTCCTGCGGGAGGAGACGCTTTTGCGCGCCTTCTCGCCCGGCAGACGGTGCCGTCCCGCCCCCGTCTGACGGTGGCATGCCACTCACCGGTATTTCCGTTGCTAGTGGGCACACCTTCACTGCCGTGCCACGACAGGGGCCGCCACCGTCATCCACGATCTCCCCTTCTGGGTATCCTGGCGCCGCTCCGCCTCCCCGCACTTGACGGGGATTTCCCAGCCTGCTACCCTCGCCTCGGGAGGTAGCGATCACGGTGGGAGGGTGCGCTGTGCTCATCCGGATGCCCGGTCGTGCCAGGTCGGACGAAACAGACCTGCTGCGTTGAGGAAAATGGCGTCGAGGCTCGACTGAAAGGGAAGCACAGCGTGGTCAAGAAGAAAGTCAACAAGGTCGTCCTCGCCTACTCCGGTGGGCTCGATACCTCCGTCATTCTGAAGTGGATCAAGGAAACCTACGACTGCGAAGTCATTACCGTAACAGCCGACATCGGCCAGGGGGAGGACCTCTCCGGTGTCGAGGCTAAGGCGCTCGCAACCGGCGCCTCCAAGGCCTACGTCCTCGACCTCAAGGAGGAGTTCCTCACCCAGTACGCCTTCCCGGTGCTCCGCTCCGGCGCTGTCTACGAGCGCAAGTACCTTCTCGGTACGAGCTTCGCCCGACCGCTCATCGCCAAGTACCCGGTCGAGATCGCCAAGCGCGCGGGCGCCGCCGCGGTCGCCCACGGT
>BEID01000390.1 GCA_002898975.1 bacterium HR27
CCGACTGCACCGGTGCCGGCGAGCAGCGATCCCGATATGGTTTATTTCGAGGTGACCGGGCACAACGTGCCCCGGATCTTCTACACGTTCTGGGAAGCGAACGGCGGACTGGAGCGCTTCGGCTACCCGCTCACTGAGCCGTTCGTCGAAGTCTCGGCAACGGACGGACAGCAGTATCTCGTCCAGTACTTCGAGCGTGCCCGCTTCGAGCACCATCCGGAGAACGCCGGCACGCCGTTCGAAGTGCTGCTCGGGCTCCTCGGCGTCGAGCGCACGCGGGGCCGCGAAAGCGAGCCACCGTTCCGCCCAGTCGAGCGGCCGAACGACCCGAGTATCGACTATTTCCTCGAAACACGGCACACGCTCGGACCACCCTTCCAGGAGTATTGGTGGAGCCGCGGTGGGGCGGCCGTTTTCGGTTATCCGATCAGCGAGCCGTTCGAGGAGATCAGTAAGACCGACGGGAAGCGATACCTCGTCCAGTACTTCGAGCGCAACCGCATGGAATATCATCCCGAACTGGCCGGAACGGAATTCGAGATTTTGCTCGGCCACCTCGGTCGGGAGACGTTGATCGACCGGGGATGGCTCCCCGGTGCGTAACATTCCTCAACCGAGGACACTGCGCAGCTGCGTCGCGAAGAGCGAACGAGTGAGGTCGCTCAACACGGGAAACTCGCTCCGGTTCGCGGTGTACACCTGATAGGCGATCAGAAGTGCCATCACCAGCGGGAGAAAGTACCCGATCCAGAGCAGACAGCCGAGAACCGGAACGACGGCCGTGACCACGAACGTCACGCAACTGTACAGGATCACGAAGAGCACGCTGGCACCGCCGAACACGAGCCCCTGGAGTGCGTGGACGTAGGCGAACGGGCTGCGCCGGAGATCAGTCAGCAAGACGACGAGCGGCACGATGACCCAGAAGAGGTAGCCGAGTGCCGCGAGCACGCGATCGTTTTCGTTCGCTGGCTGAAGATGCGTGAACGAGTGCCCCTGGTCTCGATCGCCTGGTCGATCTGCATGCGCTGAAGCCATTTCGCCTTCTCTCCTTGTCATGCTACCCGCGCAGCTTTCCCGGTTGTTGTCCTCCTTTCGATCGCGTGCGAGCAGTCGGTCAACCGGCCGCGAACCCCAGTCCGAGCCGCCGGAGCGAGCAGAACCGTCCGTGCCCGATGACGAGGTGATCGATGACCTCGATGCCGAGAAGATGCCCGGCTTGGACGGCGCTCTGCGTGAGTTCGACATCAGCGCGCGACGGAGTCGGGTCTCCCGAGGGATGGTTGTGCAACAGCACGATCGCTGGCGCATTCGCCCGGATCGCCTCGCGGAACAGTTCGGCGATCCGCACCTGCGCCCCGTTGACGTGCCCCTGCGCGACCGTCACCGTGCGGAGCACGCGATTGCGCGTGTCGAGCAGCACGACACGCAGCTGCTCCTGCTCGAGCAGGGCCATCTCTGCACCGGCAACCGTGTACACATCTTCCGGTGTCCGCACCACCGGCCGCTCTTCCGGCTGCGCCAGCGCGAGGCGGCGACCGAGTTCCAGTGCCGCTTTCAGCTTCGCCGCCTTGGCCTCGCCCAGACCGTGGAACCGCTGCAGTGTCGCGAGGTCAGCTCTCGCCAGCCCGACCAGCCCTCCGAAGGTGACGAGCAGCCGCTGCGCGAGATCGAGGACGGACTCCCCACGCGTACCGGTGTTCAAGATCACTGCCAGGAGTTCAGCGTTGGTCAAGACTTCCGGGCCGAGTTGTTGCAGTCGCTCGCGTGGCCGCTCGCTGGCTGGGAGTTCTTTCACGGAAAGGTGATACTCCCCGGGTACGCGCTGCATGCCTCCTCCCTGCACGGTACCGGACGATCAGGACGAGTGTGCCGGTTCACGCCCGGTTCGTCAATGCTCCGGCAATCGCACCGCGAAGAAGCTCGAGGCACGCACCCCCGCTTCCTCGATGCGCTCCGACCGGACGATCGTCACACGCGATCGTGCCGGAAAAAGCCGAGAGGGTACAAGAGGAACAGGTATACTTGTCATCGGCGCCGCGGTCATCGCTGCGGCGCCACACTTCAGGGAGTAGATCCCGGAGACCGAGGAGACGATCGTGATCTTCAGTCGCTTCTTCCGTCGACGTGCCCCGGCGACTCCACAGCTCGAAGCAGGTCTCAAGCGGAGTCGCCAGGGGATCTTCCGGCAGATCGTCCAGCTGTTCGAGCGCAACGCGATCGACGAGGAACTGTTCGAAGATCTGGAGGCGTTGCTGATTCAGGCTGACCTCGGGGTAGCGACGACCGAGGCATTGCTCGAGCGGCTCCGCGAGCGTGTGCGTCGCGGCGAAATCCGCGATCCAGCCGAGGCACGTGAGGCACTGCGTGACGAAATGGTCGCGCTGCTCGACGCAGCGATGCGGAATCGCCGCGTCAAGATCTATCAGCGTGGCGTGCCGTTCGTCTCGCTCGTCGTCGGGGTCAACGGCACCGGCAAGACGACGACGATCGCCAAGCTGGCCCGCTACCACCTCGATCAGGGGCGGTCGGTCTTGCTCGTCGCAGCTGATACGTTCCGCGCGGCGGCGATCGACCAGCTCAAGGCCTGGGGCGAGCGCCTCGGTGTGCCGGTGATCGCCCATGCACCCGGGGCTGACCCTGGCGCTGTCGTCTTCGA
>BEID01000391.1 GCA_002898975.1 bacterium HR27
CGAGGCCGAGCGGCGCTTCCTGGCCGGCGTGGGAGCCCAGTACGAGTCGGAGGTCGTCTATCACTCGCTCCGCGAGGAGCTCAAGCGCCTGGGTGTCATCTTCTGCGATATGGACACCGCAGTCCGCGAGTACCCGGACCTGGTCAAGCAGTACTTCGGGACCATCGTGCCACCGAACGATAACAAGTTCGCGGCTCTCAACTCGGCGGTCTGGTCGGGTGGTTCCTTCGTCTACGTCCCGGAGGGTGTGCGCGTCGAGGTGCCGCTGCAGGCGTACTTCCGGATCAACGCCGAGAACGTGGGCCAGTTCGAGCGGACGCTGATCATCGTCGAACCGGGTGCCTACGTGCACTACGTCGAAGGCTGCACGGCACCGATCTACAGCGCGGCCTCGCTGCACAGCGCGGTCGTCGAGATCATCGTCAAGGAAGGCGCCCGCTGCCGCTACACCACTATCCAGAACTGGTCGAAGAACGTCTACAACCTGGTTACCAAGCGGGCAGCGGCCTACCGCGACGCGACGATGGAGTGGGTCGACGGGAACCTCGGCTCCAAGGTGACGATGAAGTACCCAGCCGTCTGGCTGATGGAGCCGGGTGCCCGCGGCGAGGTGCTCTCCGTTGCCTTCGCCGGTGACGGGCAGCACCAGGATGCTGGCGGCAAGATGGTGCACGTGGCACCGTACACCTCGTCGCAGATCATCTCGAAGTCGATCTCCAAGGGTACTGGTCGCGCCAGCTACCGCGGGCTGGTGAAGGTGCACCGTGGCGCGCATCACGTCCGTGCCAACGTCGTCTGCGACGCGCTGCTGCTCGACGAGCAGAGCCGCACCGACACCTACCCGTACATGGAGATCGAGGAAGAACAGGTCTCCATCGGCCACGAGGCCACGGTGAGCAAGGTGGCTGAGGAACAGCTCTTCTACCTGCAGAGCCGCGGGCTGACCGAGGCCGAAGCGATGAGCATGATCGTCAACGGCTTCATCGAGCCGATCACCAAGGAACTCCCGCTCGAGTATGCCGTCGAACTCAACCGCTTGATCGCGCTCGAGATGGAGGGTTCGGTCGGATGACGAGTCGTGGGCTCGGGGTATGACCCCGGGCCCGCGCTGCGTACCGTTTTCGAGGGGAGTCTATGAGCACCAGGGTAGCCGAGCGAACACGCGGCTTCACACGCGAAGCAGTCGAAGAGCTGTCTCACCTCCTGGGCGAGCCGGACTGGCTGCGCGAGCGACGGCTCGCTGCCTGGGAGGTCTACGAGCGCACACCGATGCCGAGCCGCACCGACGAGGAGTGGCGGCGCACCGATATTCGCCGCCTGCCGATCAACGAGGTACTGCCATTCGCTGACCTGCGCGATCGTGTCAGCAGTCCGGACGCACTGCCGCAGGCGCTCTTCGAGATCCTCGGCGATGCGGCGCTCCGCTCCGGCCTCTTGACGCAGGTCGACGGCTCGGTCGTTTACGCGCAGCTCGATCCGGGAATCGCCGGGCAGGGGGTGATTTTCACCGATCTCCTCACCGCCGCCCGCGAGGTTCCGGAACTCGTCCAGCAGTACTTCATGACGGAGGCAGTGACGCCGCAGGACAACAAGTTCGCGGCGTTGCACGGTGCCTTCTGGAGCGGTGGCACCTTCCTGTACGTGCCCGAGAACGTCGAGGTCGCGCTCCCGTTGCGGAGCTTCGTCTGGGCCGAAACCCCGGGTGCTGGTATCTTCGCGCATACCCTGCTGGTCGCCGAGCCCGGCTCGACTGTCGTACTCATCGATACCTGGGCCTCGCCGACGGTCGAGGAACCGCTCATCGCGTCCAACGTCGTCGAGGTCATCGCGAAGGAAGGCGCCCAGGTCCGCTACATCCAGCTGCAGGACTGGGGACGGAGCCTCTGGAACTTCACGACCCAGCGGGCACTGCTGCACCAGGACGCGGTGGTCAACACGCTCAACGTGAGCCTGGGCTCCAAGTTGAGCAAGGCCTTCATCGCGAGCAACTTGGTCGGTCCCGGCGCGACAGCGGAAATGCTCGGCCTCTACTTCGCGGACGACGCACAGCACCTGGATCACCAGACGCGACAGTGGCACGTCGCGCCGTACGCGACGAGCGACCTCCTCTACAAGGGAGCGCTCAAGGACCGTGCCCGTACGGTCTTCAGTGGCCTGATCAAGGTGTTCCCACAGGCCCAGCGGACCGACGCCTACCAGGCGAACCGGAACCTGATTCTCTCGCCCAATGCGCGGGCCGATACGATCCCGAACCTCGAGATCGGCGCTAACGACGTGCGCTGCACCCATGGCGCGACGGTCGGCCAGGTGGAGGAAGAGTACATCTTCTACCTGATGAGCCGGGGCATCAGCCGGCCGGAAGCCGTCAAGCTGATCGTCGACGGGTTCTTCGACGAAGTCATCGAGCGCGTGCCTGTCACCGAAGTCCAGGAGACGGTGCGCGCGGCGATCGCACGGAAGATCGGGCTATGAACGCACGAGCGAGCGCGCAGCCACTCGATGTCGAACGGATCCGGGCCGATTTCCCGATCCTGCAGCGGACCGTACGCGGGGGCAAGCCGCTCGTCTATCTGGATAGTGCCGCGACTTCCCAGAAGCCAGCGAGCGTCATCGAGGCGCTCGCTGGCTTCTATCGCACGAGCAACGCGAATATCCA
>BEID01000392.1 GCA_002898975.1 bacterium HR27
CCGTAGACGATGCCGATACAGCGTTCGACGAGTAGCGTCGCCACGCCGGCAGCGTGGTGCCGGTAGATCGGTCGGTTGCCGAGCCGTGACCCGCAGAAAATGCAGACACGTTCCGGTGGAGCGATACGATCTGCCATCGAGTGTTCCGCCTTCCATCGTTGGCGGGGCAGTAAGCCCCGGCCCGCTGAGTGTACCCCGCGGTGACGCGGGGCGGAAAGGCGTGTTAGACTGCCGACGAGAGCGAGCGGAGCGTGCTGGTGCGCGTTATCGACCCGATCCTCGACCGGGCAGGTCTCGAACGAAAGCTCGCGACGACACCGTACCATGTCGACCGCGAGCGGGCACACATTTGGATCATCGATCCGGACGTCTGCCTGCAGTGCGAGCGGCAGCAATGCATCGTCTGCTGTCCGGCTGCGTGTTACACACCGTTGCCGGATGGGCGCGTGAAATTCTCCTACGAAGGCTGCGTCGAGTGCGGCACCTGCCGGATCGTCTGTTACGAATTCCGTAACATCGCCTGGACGTATCCGCGCGGCGGCTTCGGCGTCCAGTACCGGTACGGGTAAGATCGCGTTGGGTGCAAGGGACATCCACGACGGCTGTCCCGAGGCAGGCGATGCTCGAGCTCATCCAGGTTACACTTGATTGGCCGGGTGCTTGAGAGCTCTGCAGCCAGTTTTGGGACGATGGCCGTCGTGCAGAGGGGGCACGGGCGATGTACTGGTGCCGAATGCATGTCCTGGTCTGTACGGCCAACCACTGCACGCAAAATGGCGCGCAGCAGGTCGCGGCGCGCTTGCGCTTGGAGCTCAAGCGGGCTGGACTCGACGGTGAGATCATGGTGAACACCTGCGACTCGATCGACCTCTGCGACATCGGGCCCAATATCGTCGTCTACCCGCAGGGTTGGATCTATCGGAACGTCCAGGTGAGCGATCTACCCGAGTTGATCGAGTCGCTGCGTACTGGCGATCGTCCGGTCGAGCGCTTGCTCCTGCGCCCGGACTCCGAGGACGAGGCGCGTCGGCGGTCACTCTATCGAGAGGCGGTCGAGCAGGAGCCGCTCTCGGTGGAGGCCTTCGCAGCGCTCGCCGAGCGCTACGGTTTCGACGAGGCGTGGGTGGCCGAGCAAGCCCGCCGCGGCTTCATCGCGCGCAAGCCTGGCGAAGACGGCGACCGGATCACGGTGACGAGCAAGGCGCGGCACCGCTACGGCCTCGAGGGGGCGGGATGAGGCAGTCGGGCGCTCGGAGGCTCGACCTCCGGCTCGGGCGAGACTACTCAGATAGACGACAAGATGACCCCAGCGAGCTGAGAGAGTTGTGGACGTCTGTTTTTGAAGCAGTGCCAAATGGGCACTGCCCTGGGAGAGACTTTTACCGGTGATCGTGCTATACTGGTTGAAGGGGAGGGTAGGTGAAGTGGGGGGTGACGGAATGCTGAGGAGGGCGAATGACGGCAGAGGTGCGACAGCACTCGCCGGCGAGTGTCGGCGGGAAACGTCCGCGGTTCGCGCATCCGGCTGAAGCGGAATTCGCCGCGTTCCTGGACTTCTACCGTATCGCCTGGGAATACGAGCCTCGAACCTTTCCGCTCCGCTGGGAAAACGGTCGCGTCATCGAGCAGTTCACTCCGGATTTCTACCTCCCCGAGCAAGACCTCTACGTCGAACTCACCACGATGAAACAGAGTCTGGTTACCCGGAAGCACCGCAAGGTGCGTCGTCTCAAGGAACTCTATCCGCACGTGAATATCGTCCTCTTGTATCGCAAGGACTATCACGAGATCCTCTCGCGCTTCGGCTACGGCTCGGTCGACATCACGTCGCTCCGGCCGGATCAGATCGAGCGGGTACTGTTGAGCCCGGCGGAGATCCAGCGTCGCGTGGCCGAGCTCGGCCGGCAGATCTCGGAAGACTACGCGGGTGCGTCGCTCGTCCTGGTGGGCGTGCTCAAGGGTATTACCTTCTTCCTCGCTGATCTGGCACGGGCGATCACGCGGCCGCTCGCGATCGACTACTTGCAGCTGACCCGCGACCTGCGCGAGGGGGTGGCGATCCGCAAGGATCTCGATCTCGACATCCGCGGGAAGCACGTTCTGCTCGTCGAGGATATCGTCAATACCGGGCTCACGGTCGACTTCATCCTGCGCACGCTGCGCGAGCGGGAGCCGGCGAGTCTCGAGGTCTGCGCGCTCCTGGACAAGGCGGAGCGTCGGCTCGTGCCTGTACCGGTCAAATACGTTGGCTTCACGATTCCCAACGAGTTCGTCGTCGGATACGGGCTGGATTACCGCGAGCTCTACCGCAATCTCCCGTTCATCTGCGTCTTGAAGCGCGAGGTCTACGAGGCGAACGGGAACGGCTACACGATCGGCGAGCCTCCTCAGGAGGCCGCGATCGCGGCATCCGCTCGATCGGTCGTCGGGAGCGAGTTGGTCACCGGCTCGGGCTGGCAGGATGGACAGAAGTAGGTGCCGCGTCCAGCGATCGTCCGCTTGACGATCAGCGTGCCGCAGCGGACGCAGGGTTGTCCGGCACGCCCGTGGACGTACGGAAACTCGCCGAGCGGTGGGACAGCGCGGCCGTTGAGGATCTTGGCACCTCCGATGGGTACCGCGATGCACAGTACGGAGCCGATCGCTTCAGAGA
>BEID01000393.1 GCA_002898975.1 bacterium HR27
ATCTGGCCTATTGCAGGAGTGCCGGCCTACCGGTGATCCGCCGTGAAGTCGGGGGTGGAGCGGTCTACCTCGACCGCAATCAGGTTTTCACGCAGTGGATCTTTCCACGCGCGCTTGTACCCGCACGGGTCGAAGACCGTTTCGCCTGGTACGTGCGCCCACTGATCGAGACCTACCGCCAGTGGGGGATCGAGGCAACCTGGCGACCGGTCAACGATATTCACGTCCGTGGTCGCAAAATCGGTGGGACCGGCGCGGCGAGCATCGGTGAGGCGGAGATTCTCGTCGGAAGCCTCATGCTCGACTTCGATACCGCCCAAATGGCGCGCGTGCTCAAGGTCGCCTCCGAGAAGATGCGCGACAAGGTCGTCGAAAGCCTCGAGGAGTACATGACGACGATGCGGCGCGAACTCGGTCATCTCCCCGACCGCGACGCGGTCGTTCACACCTACTTGGAGTGTTGCGCTGCCGAGCTCGGCGCCGAGCTCGAGTTCGGCCACCTGACTCCAGAAGAAGAGGCGATGGCAGCTGCACTGGACGAGCGGTTCGCTTCCGAGGAGTGGCTGTACCAGAAGGGCGGTCTCCGCGAGTCAGGTATCCGAATCCACGCGGACGTGCGCCTGTATGAGACAGCACTCAAGGTACCCGGCGGGCTCATCCGCGTCATCGTGCGGACGCATGCTGGGCGCATCGACGACGTGAGCCTGAGCGGCGACTTCACGTTGTTGCCCGCACTCGGCCTGGCAGCCATCGAGCAGGCTGTCCGTGGCCTCAGCACACGACGCGAGGAACTCGCTGCACGGATCCGCGAAGTCTATCGCGCTCTCGGCCTCCAGTCTCCTGGCGTGGCAGCCGAGGACTTCGCCAATGCGATCGCCCGCGCCGTCGAGCCCGGCCGGTGAACGCTGCCACACACGACCGCACTGTCGAACTCCGCCAGGCCAGACCCGCCAGGACGCGTGCAGTTGCGCGCATCTGCGTCGGAGCCGAAATCGCGTGGTGCCCGCAGCCTCCACGCTTCCCCCGCCCTCGCACCCAGCGAAAGACCTCGACGAATCTCCGATCCCTCAGGCTAGCGGAACCTGCAGCAAGTCGTAGAGATCGGTCCGGCGCATCCGCAGGAGATCCTTGGCCCGTACCGGATTCGTCGGATAGCGCGTAGCCAGATTCGTCGTATCGACCACCCCCCGGGCGAACCCCTCGGATCCTGGTTCGACCAGCTGCTCGCTGGCCCGCGTCTCCGGCACCGGGCCGAAAACGCCGCTCCAACCGGTTCCACCGGGTTCCGGCAAAGCGGCATAGGCGATGTACGTCATGTTCTCGAAAGCGCGGACGCGGGCGAGGTGAAAGTGCGTCGGATCGTCGCCGGTGACCGCTGGGGACGGCAGCGGTACAGCCGTGGGGCCGAGCCCACGCACCGGTGGCAGGAGCGGACCAGCTGGCGCGAGGATGAGATCGCAGCCCGCGAGGGCGAGTACGCGCACGATCTCTGGGAAGAGGAGGTCGGTGCCAGCGAGGACGCCCACCCGGCCGAGCGGGAGATCGATGACCGGCGGGCCGGCATCGCCAGGGAGCAGAAACTGTCGCTCGTGGCCGATGACGTGCAGCTTGCGATAGTGCGCGAGGAGACCGTCCGGCGCAACGAGCAGCACACTCGAGGCACACCCAGCGGGCAGTCGCTCGAGCAACCCGACCGCGAGTAGTGTCCGGTGTCGTCGCGCCAGACGACGGAGCGTCGTGACCAGGCCATCGGTGAGCGCGACAGCCAGTCGCTCAGACTCGGACGCATCGTGCGGCACACCGGTGAGTACGTACTCTGGAAAGGTAACGAGTCGCACACCGCGCGGCAGCGTCGCGAGCACCTCGTCGATCCGCTCGACGTTGTCCGCGAGTCGGCCAGGCACTGGTTGCAGTTGCACGACGGCCACCCGGCTCCGTCGTCCCGGTGGGAGCGGCCGGTGCCCGTAGAGCCCGTGAAACTCGAGCGGGTTCCAGAGATAGGCGTTGAGCGTCAAGGTGTCGTAGAACGCCGGACGGCGCGCTCCGAGCAGGCAGGAACGGTCAGCGCGGGCCAGCTCGAGATCGACCTCCCCGAACACGACCCCGTCGCCAGCATCGAGTCGGGCCTGGATCGTCCCGTCCGGCGCGACGATCGCCGACCCGCCGGAGAACTGCACACCCCGCTCACATCAGTAGCGGTCAGCGGCGACGAGGTAGCAGCTGTTCTCGAGCGCTCGCGCCATCCAGCTCGCACCGGGGCCCTTTTCGAGCAGCCAGTTGGTCGGGAAACAGAGCACGTCGGCACCTTGCAGGGCGAGGAGACGAGCCGGCTCGAAGTAATCGGCGTCCATGCAGATGAGGATGCCGAGCCGCCCGAGTTCGGTCTCCCAGACCGGAAGACCGCGGTCACCGTCCTTCGCCCACTTCGGTTCGCTGATGAAGCTGTGCGTCTTGCGATAGACACCGAGGACACCGCTGGGGCCGATTAGGACTGCGCTGTTGTAGAAGATACCGGTGCGCGGATCGACCTCGGGCAGGCCGACGACGAGGTAGCACCCGTGCTCACGTGCCAACGCAGCGAAGCACTCGGTCGTCGGCCCGGGCACCGGCTCGACGAAGGGAGCGATTTCCGCACGATCGTG
>BEID01000394.1 GCA_002898975.1 bacterium HR27
ACTCCGAGGGTTGCGATGAAGCTACAGAGGTAGTCGACCGGACCGTTCTGATTGATCGCCGCGATGACGCCGAGCGGGATACCGACCAGGATGGCGAGCGCCATGGCCATGATGCCGAGGTGCAAGGAGATAGGCAGTGTGCTGGCCATGATCTCCCGCACTTCGCGTGTCTGATACTGATAGGAGTAACCGAAGTCGAGCGTGAAGATATGTCGGAGGTAGTTGAGGTACTGCTGCCAGAGTGGCTTGTCTAGACCGTACTTCTTCGCAAGCGCTTCCTGTGCCGCAGGTGGCAGGGGATTCGCGTTCGGCGCACGCGGCTGCAAGGGGCTGCCCGGCGTCGCATGCATGATGATGAAGGTGATCAGAGAAATCGCAATCAGCGTTGGAACGATCATCAGAAGACGACGAGCGATGTACGCTGCCATGCAACTGACTCCCCGCTCGACTGGACGACAACTGATCCGGCTGGTACCCGGTTATCGGACAGGATCGCTACATGCACACTAGCATAGTCACGAATCCCGTGTCAATCACGATGACGGATGCGGCGAGCGATGTTGCGTCGGTCCGTCGCGGTCGGCTACTGGACGACGCTCTCTGCTCCGGTTCGTGTTTCCACGACGAGCCTACTGGCGGAAAACGAGTGGAGACAGTGCAGGATGTCGGAGGAACGGAGAGCCCGGCCATGCAGGGTGCACGACCGGGCTCAGTCCAGGGTCGATCGGTGCGCGCGTCAGTTCGCTGCGGCGGCGGCGCGCTCGCGCTTTTCCATCAGGTTCGTGGAGTGACCCGCGTCGAGCCGAGCCGAGGGGTCGATATGGACGACCGCGTGGTTGACGGCAGTGATCGCCTCGGCGACGCCGGTGGCGATCAACTTGAACTTGCCGGGATAGACGGCGACATCGCCAGCCGCGAAGATGCCCGGGATCCCGGTGCTCATCGTGCGCGGGTCGACGACGATGCCGTTGCGCTCGATCGTGAAGCCCCAGGTCTTGAGCGGACCGAGGTCAGCGGCGAAGCCGATCGCGATGATCAGCGCCTGCGCTGGGAAGACCAGCTCCTCGCCGGTGCGCGTCTGGTGGACGACCACCTCCTCCAGCCAGGTGTTGCCGCGCACCTCCTTGACCTCGTAGAAGGGGTAGTAGAGCGTCACCGGCGACTCGTGCAGCTGCTGCACCGAGCGCTCGTGTGCCCGGAACTTGGAACGGTGGACGAGCGTCGTCGAGCGAGCCAGCGGATGGACCGCGAGCGCCCAGTCGACCGCGGAGTCGCCCCCGCCGACGATGACCACGTCCTTGTCGCGGAACTCTTCGAGGGAACGGACGAGGTAGGTTACGCCGCGTCCCTCGAACTCGCGGACACCGGGCGCCTCGAGCCGCTTCGGCTCGAAGGAGCCGACCCCGGCGCAAATGATGACGGTCCGCGTGTAGTGTTCAGCCTTGTCGGTCGTCAGGCGGTAGTAGCCGGCATCGTCCAGCCATTCGATCGTTTGGGCAGTCTCACCGAGGCAGGGGACTGCGCCGGTCGAGAGTCCCTGCTCGACCGCACCCTTGACGTACTCCTTGGCCAGGATCTTGGGGAAGCCGGCGATATCGTAGATGTACTTCTCGGGATAGACCGCGATGAGCTGGCCACCGAGCTCGGGCAAGGAGTCGATGATCTTGGTCTTGAGGCCACGCATGCCCGCGTAGAAGGCTGCGAAGAGCCCCACTGGCCCCCCACCGATGATCGTGGTATCGAAGACGTCGTGCTGTACCATTGTCCCTATCACCTCCGCACCGCTCATGGTGCGCCCGTCCCCCGAACTCCGTCGGTCGGAAGCGGGCTCCGCTCGGGAACCGCACATCTTCCGGAGAGTATACGCATTGACGGCTACGGTGACCATCCCCTAGCCTTTTCACGGGAACCGGCCGAGGCGCGGTGGAAAGCTGGTCGGAGCGCCGATGGAGCGTGTCAGGCATCCCAGTCGGCCGCAGGAGCAAGTTCGGCGACCAGGCGATCGGGTCGTGCGCCGAGCTGTGGCGCGGCGCGAAGCGATTCAACTGCCTCGACCGCGCTTGCACCGACGCCCACGGCCGATCGCCTTCCGGCTCGTGGTCGGCTTCGCCCTGCTCATTCTCGCTGGGGCGCTGCTCCTCAGCTTGCCGTTCGCGAGTGCCGATGGGCAGCGTGCGCCGTTCGTCGATGCCCTCTTCACGGCAACGTCGGCCGTGTGCGTGACCGGTCTGGCCGTGCGCGATACGGCGACAGCCTGGAGCGGCTTCGGGCAAGCGGTGATTCTCGCGCTCATCCAGCTCGGCGGTTTCGGATTCGCGACCAGCGCAACGCTGTTGCTTGCACTCCTCGGCATCCGCCCCACGTTGCGCGACCGTCTGGCGTGCGGCATGAGTCTCGGTGAAGCAGGACCGGGCGACATGGTGCGCCTACTGCGTCGGTTGGCGATCCTGACGCTCGTCATCGAGCTGGCGGGTGTGCTCGTGCTCCTCCCGAGCGGTGTCGCAGCGGCCGGCTCCTTCGCCCACGGCCTCTGGTGGGCGGTCTTCCACAGTGTCTCGGCATTCAACAACGCGGGGTTCGATATCGTCGGTGGCTTTCGCTCGCTCACGCCGTACCAGCACGCGCCACAGGTGC
>BEID01000395.1 GCA_002898975.1 bacterium HR27
AGGAGCGGCCAGCTGGCCGCTCCTGTGTTTTCGAGGAATCAGGTTACCAGCCGAGCGGAGCAGCGCTGGTCGAACGCTCCGGCCGGCACGGTGCTGCTCGCGCTCATTCCGGTTGGAATAGCGGTGTACCGGGACGGCAGTCCGGGCGGCTGCACGGACAAGGGATGCGAGCAGGAGGCTTTCCCCATGCATACTGGTGGCCGAACGTCGGGAGTTTGGATGGCGCAGCATTCGGGCAGCGCTCGTGAAGTGCAGGCCACGGCAACGCTCAAGGACGCGGAACACGAGCAGAGGAAGCAGGATGCGTGAGAGGGAACGTGACGAGAATCCCTTCGGCAGGACGGCAGAACTGCGTGTCGTGCACCAGTGCCTCCTCGCATGGTACGCGAAAGAGGCGCGCGATCTGCCGTGGCGCCGGACGCGCGACCCCTACCGGATCCTGGTGAGCGAAGTGATGTTGCAGCAGACGCAAGTCGAGCGTGTGGTGCCAGCGTACGAGGCGTTCCTGGCCCGCTTTCCGACGATCGAGCACCTGGCTGCCGCGCCGCTGGCCGAGGTGATCGCCGCCTGGGAAGGGCTCGGCTACAACCGGCGCGCAGTGTATCTGTGGCGGGCGGCCCGCGAGATCGTCGAGCGGTACCGGGGAGTATTTCCGCGCGACCGGCGGCACCTGGAGCAGCTGCCTGGAGTCGGCCGCTACACCGCGGGAGCGGTGCTGTGCTTCGCCTTCGCTGAGCCGGTGGCCTTTTGGGACACCAACATCGCCCGGGTACTCACCCGCGTCTTTCTCGGGCCGGACTGCCGACCGAGTCGTCGTGATCTCGACGCGCTGGCGGCGTGGGCGCTGCCGCACGACCGCGCCTACGAGTGGAACCAGGCCCTGATGGAGCTCGGTGCGCGGGTCTGCGTCAACCGGCGCCCACGGTGCGAACAGTGTCCGCTCCGTGCCGTGTGCAGATCAGCCGGTATGACCGGCTCCGTGCGACGGCGGAGCGAGCGATTCGCTGGTTCGCGCCGCTACTACCGGGGGCGGATCGTCGCCGCCCTGCGCGCCAGGCCGCAGGGGCTGTCGCTGGGCGCATTGCGCGAGCTGGTGCACGATGCTGGCGTGGCGGGTGGGACGATCGCGCTCGAGGAACTGGTCACGGGGCTGGCCCGCGATGGGCTGGTAGAGGTGCACGAAGAGCGCGGCGAGTACATCGTTCGCTTGCCGGGGCAGCGTAGCGAGTCGGCCCCAGAGCGGAGTAGCGGAAGTGCGGAGGGAAGGCTGGCATGAGTATGCAGCTGGGCGCAGCAGGCTGGTGGAACCACCTTGGGGTACAGGCTACGCGCCGGGATGGAGCGATCGCGCCCTTCGCAACCACGAGCGAACGATCGACCGGCTCGTGAAGGGATGCGCAAAGTCGACGAATCGTGGTAGGATAGGGAGGCAAAACTGCAGCGTTCTGCATCCTGGTGCGGGAGGAGCGACACGTGGCGAAGGGACAGACGAGCCGGGTAGTCGTCGAGGAGCGGGTGGAAGCGGCGGCGGCATCGCAGCCGTTGTTCGGGTACGAGTTCCGGTACGGTTGGGGGTTCCTGGCGTTCGTTACGTTCGTTGGGATCAACGTCCTCGGGCTGATTATCTGGATGATCATCGCGATCAACTCGCCGACCATCCATCCCTGGTCGTAGGGTCGTCCCGATCAGCGAGAAGCGGAGACCGGGGGGCGTTCGCGCCCCCCGGTTCTGTTCGGTCACACGCCACCGTTACGAGACGGGTGTCTGCTGCTGGCGAAGCAGGGCAGCGACTTTCAGCGGCAGCCCGAAGAGGTTAATGAAGCCTTCGGCATCGCGCTGGTCGTAGATCGCGTCGGCACCGAAGGTCGCCAGTTCCATGCTGTACAGGCTGTAGGGCGAGCGGCGTCCGGTCGGGATGCAGTTGCCCTTGTAGAGGGTGAGGCGCACCTCGCCGGTCACGGTGCGTTGGGTGACATCGACGAAGGCATCGAGCGCCTCGCGGAGCGGCGTGTACCAGAGGCCATAGTAGACGAGTTCGGCATATTTGAGGGCGAGCATGTCCTTGAAGTGCATCGTTTCGCGGTCGAGGGTGAGGTGCTCCAGCTCCTTGTGCGCGACGGAGAGGATCGTGGCACCCGGTTGCTCGTAGACGCCGCGTGACTTCATGCCGACCAGGCGATTCTCGACCAGGTCGATGCGGCCGATGCCGTGGCGACCGCCGAGCTCGTTGAGGCGCTCCATGAGGGTCACCGGTGGCAGGCGTTCGCCGTTGAGGCTGACCGGATAGCCGCGCTCGAAGCCGACGATAATCTCTTCCGGTCGGTCGGGAGCGGCCTGTGGGCTGGTCGTGATCTGGTACACCCGTTCGTTGGGGGCCTGCCAGGGGTCTTCGAGTTCGCCGCCCTCGTGGGAAAGATGCCAGAGATTCTGGTCACGGCTGTAGATGTTCTCTTTCGACTGCGACACCGGAATACGGCGTGAGGCGGCGTACTCGAGCAGCGCCTCGCGCCCGGAGAGGTCCCACTCCCGCCAGGGAGCGATGACGGTGAGCTCGGGAGCGAGGGCCTTGTAGGTCAGTTCGAAGCGGACCTGGTCGTTCCCCTTGCCGGTGCAACCGTGGGCGACCGCGTCGGC
>BEID01000396.1 GCA_002898975.1 bacterium HR27
GAAGCGCTTTGCCTGCTGGATGGACGTGCACCGTCCGAAAATCCACAACCCACACGACGGATCGCCGCGCACGATCGGCCGCGTATCGCACTCCGCTGTTTCGGGAGCTTCGAGGTATCGATCGACGGGCAGCCTGTCGATCCCCGCACGGTTCCCCGACGCCGTGTGCTCCAGCTGCTCAGGATGTTGGCTGTTCACTATCACCGGTTCCTCCCTCGTGACGTGCTGATCGACTGGCTGTGGGAGCGCGATGACGCAACCGAACATACGACCCAGTTCTTCGTCATCGTGCACGAGCTGCGACGCCTCCTTGCCGGCAGTGAAACGGAACGGGCACACCCCGTCATCATCCGAGACGGCGACCGGTATCAGCTGACACTCGGATCGGACGTGTGGCTCGACTTGGCCGAATTCGATCGTTTGTTGGAGATCGCCCGTCGTGCTGACACCGCTGGTGATCGGTTGAGCGCCATCGATGCCTATAGCCGGGCGGTGGATCTCTATCGGGATGACCTACTCGCCGACGAACCATACGCCGAGTGGTGCTGGATGGAGCGCGAGCGTCGCCGCGAGCAGTGCATCGCCGCACTCCGGCAACTCGCGCGTGCCTGGAGTGCGATGGGACAGTGGGACAGCAGCATCGTCGCCCTCCGTCGGGCGCTCGAGCTCGATCGTTTCCGGGAAGATATCCACCGTGAACTGATGCGCGCGTTGTGGGCCGCTGGCCGGCGAGCGAAAGCGATTCGGCAGTTCGCCGAATGCGCGCGTCTCCTCCGGCAAGAACTCGGCATGGAGCCCGATCCGGAAACGTTCGCCCTCCTCGATCAGATCCGGCGTTCCCCCCATTCATCCTGAAGTTCTCCCCCGTACGCCGAGAGGCAGCCGAATCGGCCTGTTCCCCCGTGGAAGTGCCTTGGAAGCACGCCCCTCTACGCTGACGATGACCTTACTCAACCAAGGCGCTTCGGAATCCTGCCGGGGAACGACTGCTCCCGATGAGAGGAGGGCAGGCGGATGCAAAGAGAATCGCGCGGGTCGGCTCGCTCACCGTTGGGGACCGGCCTTCTTCTCATCATTGCGTTCACTGTCGCCAGCTTGACGATCGGAGGTGCATGGGCCACCGCCCAGGCGCAGACCGGTACACAAACAGCAATCGTCCTCCCACCGGGTGATCCGATACGTGGCAAGGAGTACTTCACTGGCGTACTGCGCTTCGAAAACGGTGGTCCACCCTGTCAAGCCTGCCACTCGATCGGCGGGATCGGTGCACTCGGTGGCGGGCAACTCGGCCCGGACCTGACGCCACTCGGTGCAGCGGTCGCGCAGAACGAGGCTGCGCGATCGGTCGTGGCCGAGATTCTGACGCCCCCCGACTTCGGTGGTCGGCCGACCATGCGCGCGGTCTGGACACCGCATCCGCTGACCGCTCAGGAGAAAGCTGATGTGATCGCGTTCCTCGGTCAAGCCGCCGTCGCCCGTCGCCCTGCGGGAGTACTGCTGATCCTTCTGGCCATTGCCACGGTCGGGACGGTCCTCTTCTGGCTGATCACGCTGGTGGTCTGGCGCAAGCGGCTGGTCGAAGTTCGCCGCCCGCTCTACGAGCAAGCCTACGCAGCGTGGGTGCGGCGAGCGAGACAAGCCTGAACGACGGGTACGCGTACGTCGTTATCGACGGGGGAGGCAAACATGGGCTGGATTCAAGATCTGACGAAGCCAAAGGCGCGGGTCTGGGAAGAGTTCTACCGCAACCGTTGGGCGCATGATCGGATTGTCCGGAGCACCCACGGGGTGAACTGCACCGGCGGCTGCTCCTGGCAAGTCTACGTCAAAGATGGAGTCGTCACGTGGGAAATGCAGCAAACGGATTATCCGTTGATCGGCGAGAATCTTCCGCCCTACGAACCACGTGGGTGCCAGCGGGGGATTTCCGCTTCCTGGTACGTCTATAGTCCGATCCGCGTTAAGTATCCCTATGCGCGTGGGGTGCTCCTCGACTACTGGCGTCAGGCCAGGCAACGCACGACCAATCCGGTCGAGGCCTGGGCATCGATCGTCGAGGACGACGAGAAGCGCTCTCGCATCCAGCAGGCACGCGGTAAGGGCGGCTTCCGCCGCACGACCTGGGACGAGGTACTGGAGATCATCGCTGCAGCGTGCCTCTACACGGCGAAGCGCTGGGGACCGGACCGCGTCGTCGGCTTCTCGCCGATCCCCGCGATGTCCTACATCTCCTACGCCGCCGGATCGCGCTTCCTGCAGCTATTCGGTGGCTTCAACCTCAGTTTCTATGACTGGTACGCCGATCTCCCGAACGCGTTCCCCGAGGTCTGGGGAGACCAGACGGACGTCTGTGAGAGCGCCGACTGGTACAACGGCAAGTTCATCGTCTCGATGGGCTCGAACCTCAACATGACGCGGACACCCGACGTGCACTTCATCTCCGAGGCACGCCACGAGGGTGCCAAGTTCGTCGTCATCGCACCGGACTTCAGCCAGGTGGCCAAGTACGCGGACTGGTGGATCCCGGTCAAGGCTGGCCAGGACGCGGCACTGTGGGCAGCAGTCGATCATGTCATCCTCAAGGAGTTCTACGTCGACCGGCAGGTTCCGTATTTCATCGACTACATCA
>BEID01000397.1 GCA_002898975.1 bacterium HR27
GGACGCCGGCCAAGCCGAAGTATGTCGTCGTCAACAGTCACGAGGGGGAACCGAACGTTTTCAAGGATCGCCGTCTGCTGGAGACTAATCCACATCTCGTGCTTGAGGGACTGCTCATCGGCTGTTTCGCACTCGAAACGCCTTACGGATACAACTACATCGGCGGCGAGCATGCGCTCGCCCTGCGCCGTTTTCAGCGAGCGGTCGACCAGGCCTACGAGCTCGGCCTGCTCGGTGACAACATCCTCGGAAGCGGGTTCTCGTGCCACGTGCGAGTGCGAACCGGTGGAGGAGCCTACATCTGCGGCGAGGGCTCCGCTCTGATGTATGCGATCATGGGACAACGAGGGCAGCCGCGGACCAAACCGCCGCGGTCCGTGGAGGAAGGATTGTGGCGTCGGCCGACGGTTCTCAATAACACCGAAACGTTCGCTTCAGTGCCAGCGATCATCCGCAATGGTGGAGCCTGGTACGCCGGGCTGGGAACCAAAGAGAGTACCGGTACCAAGCTGATCACGATGCAGGGTCCTGTCCGATACCTCGGGGTCGCTGAGGTCGAGTTGGGTCTGCCGATGCGCCAGATCATCTTCGACGTCTTCGGTGGCATGCGGCCGGGCTATCGCTTCAAGGGCGTCCAAACGGGTGGTGTCTCGGCTGGCCCCTTACGGGAGGACGAGCTCGATGTTCCCGTCGACTTCGACTCACTGAGTCCCTTGGGGGCGATGCTCGGCTCCGGCGGATTCGTCGTCTTCGACGATTCCGTATGTGCTGTCGATTTCGCCCGGTATCTAGTGGCGTTCAGTCGCTACGAATCGTGCGGTAAGTGCACACCGTGCCGACTCGGAACGCCGGCACTCGTCGAGATTTTGGATCGCATTCGGCACGGCTTCGGCCGCCCGGAGGATCTCGATGTCATCCAGTACGCGAGCAAGCACATCATCGAGCTGTCGCTCTGTGGACTCGGTCAAGTGGCGCCGATGCCTTTACTCGGCATGCTCGAACGGTTCCGCGACGAGTTCGTGGAACACATCACCGAGCGCCGCTGCCGGGCAGGCGTATGCCCGCTCGAGGTAGCGGTTGCCGTGCACTGAGCGAAGCGAGAGGGCTGGAGCCTCGATTTCCGCACCGGCCCTCGAGCAACCACAGTTTAGAGAAGTGTCACCTGCTGTCCTCGACCGATCGCGAGCGCCCGGCGAACTGCTTCAGCGGCCACGGCCAGATCCTGTACGGCGTTGCCCACGGACTTGAACAGGGTGATCTGCTGCGGGGACGTTCGACCAGGTTTGGTTCCGGCGACGATCTCACCGAGTTCCGTTCGAATGTGCTCCTCACGAATAACGCCGGTCTGCAGCGGTTTAATGAGATCGCCCGCCTCAGCGAGGGCGGCCGGGACGGAATCGACGACGACATAGGCACGAGCAACGGTTTCCGGCGGAATTTCCTGCATCTCTGGAGTGAAAGCACCGATCGCGTTGATGTGTACACCGTCTGGCACGAGCGAGTCGGGAAAAAGCGGGCTCCGCGCGGTCGTAGCGGTGCAGATCACGTCGACGTGTGGGAGCACGGCCTCGAGATGCTCGACGACCTCGACGCGAGCACGGAGATCCGGCACCAGCTCGCGCAGGCGGTCGGCGAAGGACTCGCTTGCCTGGGAGTTCCGGTCGAAGACGTAGATGGTCTCGATCGGTCGGACGCAAAGGACAGCCCAGGCTTGTGTCGGGCCCTGGGCGCCGGCACCGATGACCAAGAGCGTGCGGGCATCGGGACGGGCGAGAAGGTCGGTCGCCGCGCCCGATGCCGCGCCCGTACGAAGTGCGGTGAGGTAGGTACCGTCGAGTAGGGCATTCGGTTCACCTGTTTCGGGTGAGACGGTCAGAACGGCGGCATGGATCGTCGGTTTACCGTAGCGAGCTGGATTGTCGGGAAAGACCGAGACAACCTTCAAACCGAGGCCTTGGAGCGATGGTACGAAGGCTGGCATGAAGAGAGTCGTGCCGTGAGCATCGGGTATCTCGATCGGCGTGCGCAGGGGAGCGTGGGCCATGCCACCGGAGAGGTCACGGAAGGCTCGCTTGACGAGTTCGATTGCATCGCTCATAGGCACGAGCTCATAGACATCACGTCGCGTCAAAACGAGCATCGTGGTTGTCCTTCCCCCGTGAAGCTCGGTTCGCCAGGCGCAGTGTAGCATGGTGTGGGCCGAATGTGTGCTGCGCTCTGCGTATCCTCCGAGGACGGCTCCGAGCAAAGAGTGTGTCTCCTGGAACCGTGGCGTTGCCCGGGACGTAAGGACCCCTTGACGATCGCGGGGATTGTATGGCAGACTCCCAGTGCGACAAATGAAGGACGGTCCCCGATAGCTCAACGGTAGAGCAGGCGGCTGTTAACCGCAAGGTTGCAGGTTCGAATCCTGCTCGGGGAGCGGAGGAGCCACCGGAAAACGGTGGCCTCTTTTTGTTCTCGACAGCTGCAGGACGTGGTGCTGTCCGTGGGTCGTGCTTCTCAGTAGAATCCCCCTCGGTGCGCGAGGTTG
This sequence comes from bacterium HR27, assembly GCA_002898975.1. Classification (GTDB taxonomy): domain Bacteria; phylum Chloroflexota; class Chloroflexia; order Thermomicrobiales; family Thermomicrobiaceae; genus Thermomicrobium. The sequence goes on from BEID01000397.1 coordinate 2,534, forward strand.
CGATCATGGTGCGAGGTGCGAGGGTGCAGGTCGTTGTCACGAGACGAATCCCCTCACGCGGGATCGAACTGCTGCAGGCGGCTGGTTTCGAGGTTG
>BEID01000398.1 GCA_002898975.1 bacterium HR27
CCACTGGTGGCAAACCGAAGCCGCCGGCCCGGTCGTCGGCAACCCGTACGGCATCGCCATGCTCCCGATCAAGCCAGGGTCGGCGAGTCTCCCGCTCCCCGGCATGGACGTCGCCGTCGTGCGCCCGGAAGACGGCACGCCCTGCCGCCCGGGCGAGCGTGGCGTCGTCGTCATCCGCCGTCCGTTCCCAGGTCTCACGCCAGGCCTTTGGGGCGAGCCGGAGCGGTATGCCCGTGACTACTGGCAGCGCATCCCGGGCGTGTACTTCACGGGTGATGCAGCTTCGGTCGATGAGGACGGTTACATCTGGTTCGCCGGGCGAGCCGACGAAATCATCAAGATCGCCGACCATCGCATCGGAACGATCGAGGTCGAGAGTGCCTTCCTCCGGCACCCCGCCGTCGCCGAAGCGGGAGTTACCGGTCGTCCAGATCCGCTGCGCGGAGAGGTCATCAGCGCCTTCATCACGCTCAAGCAGGGTTACGAGCCTTCTCCCGAGCTGGAACGCGAGCTGATTGAAACGGTGCGACGCGAACTCGGCCCTGTCGCCGTCATCGGCGAGATCAACTTCGTCCGTGCACTGCCCAAGACGCGGAGCGGTAAGATCATGCGGCGGGTCCTCAAAGCGGTCATCCTGGACCGCGATCCGGGTGACATCTCGACGATCGAAGAAGAAGGCAGTGTCGAAGAAGCACGAGCAGCCTGGCTCCAGCTCAAGGAAATGCTCCGAGTCGGTGTGTACCTCGAACAACCGCAACCGAGCGGTGTCGACGGCCAGTGATGCTCGCCCATCCCACGCTCAAGGGACCACGACGACCGCAAGCGCTGAGCAGGCGGGGCCGACCAAGACGGCCCCGCTCTGGATCCTGGCTGCTGCCGTCCTGTGGGGCACGACCGGTACGGCGCTCGCGCTCGGCTCTCCTGCAGCCCACCCCGTCGCCGTCGGTACTCTGCGGCTCCTGGTCGGCAGTCCGCTGCTGCTCCTGATGTTTCGGCCACCTCGCCGTCTTCCAGCAGCGGCGCTCCCATCACTCTTCCTCGGTAGCCCCGGGGTCGCTTTCTACCAGCCGGCATTCTTTCTCGGTGTACGCGCCAACGGCGTGGCCATCGGCACACTGCTGGCGATCGGCAGCGCTCCGGTTGCCGCAGCGATCCTCCAGCTCGTGGTAGAACGGTGTGTGCCGCCACGCAGATGGATCCTCGCCACCGCGCTGACCCTGACTGGCTTGACGTTGCTCGTGCAGCCGGTTGCCGCGGGACGGTTGTCGGTAATTGGTATGCTCGCCAGTGTCGGTGCTGGCAGTTCCTACGCGCTCTTCGTCCTGGCGACCCGCCGGGCGATCGCCCACGGCCTCGCTTCGCACCACATCGTGTCGATCGCGTTCACCATCGCCGCACTGCTGCTCGCCCCGACGCTCGTCCGGTTTCCGCTCGACTGGCTCGGCACCCCACGCGGTCTCGCCAGCGTGCTGCATCTCGGTATCGTCGCCACGAGCATCGCCTATGCGCTGTTCGCGCGTGGCGTCGCGCGCACCTCGACCGCGACGACAGCGACGCTCTCCCTCGCCGAACCGCTCACCGCGAGCCTGCTGGCGACACTCGTCCTCGGAGAAGACCTCGATACCAGCCGGGTCGTCGGTGCCATCGTGCTGCTCACCGGCCTCGCAACGCTGGCGCTCGCTGAAGGATCGGCAAAAGTCCAGAAACGTGACACACCAGCCATCACCAGCTCGACCTCGTCGTGGAGGGAGAAGACATGACGGACAGGTTGCACCCTGCTCGCATCGCGCAGGAACGGATGCGGTCGGTAGCTCGGGCGCTTTTCGTTCGGCGGCTCCCCGTGACCCGCGGTACCGTGACGGTGCCAGGGCTCGAGGCTCCGGTCACGATCGTTCGTGACCGCTGGGGTATTCCGCATATCGAGGCTCGCACCGAGCCCGATGCCTGGTTCACCCTCGGTTTCTGTCAGGCACAGGATCGTACCTTCCAGCTCGAATTCCTCCGCCGTCTCGTTCGCGGTGAGCTCGCGGCAGTGCTCGGTCCTCATGGGCTGCCATTCGACCGTCTCGCGCGACGCGTCGGTTTCCGCCGGGCCGCCCTGCGCCAGCTTCCTCGCATCGCGCCCGATGTGCGCGCTCAGGTAGATGCGTTCCTCGCTGGCCTGCAGGCTGGACTGGAGCGCGGCCTGTCGAGTCGACCGCTCGAATTCCTGTTGCTGCGTACGGAACCGCAGCAATGGGATGCAGCCGACGTCCTGGGACTGGTCAAGTTTCTCTCGCTGGCTCTGGCCTCGAACTGGACGTCGGAACTGGTGCGACTCCGCGTGCTGCTCACGGACGGGATCGACGCACTGCGAGCGCTGGATCCCGCTCTGTCCGACTGGTCGGATCGTCCCTCATCAGTGGAACCTTTTCCGAACATCGACCTCGAGCGATTGGCTGGTGAACTCGACCTCCTCCGTTCCCTGGCTGGTATGGCAGCCTCGAACAACTGGGTCATCGCCGCCAGTCGGACGCAGAGCGGGCGCCCGATCCTCGCGAACGACCCGCACTGGACGCCGCTGCTTCCATCGTTTTGGTACCTGGCGCATCTGCGGACGCCCGAGTGGGCGATCGCCGGT
>BEID01000399.1 GCA_002898975.1 bacterium HR27
CCAAACGGCTCCGGACGAGGACCTGGGCTGCAGCGGTGCTTCCACCAGTTTCGATGAGGAAACGGTACGGCCTCCAGCCGTGTCGTTGTTTGAACTCTCCCCAACGCCAGCTCTGCAGGATTTTTCCACCGAGACGCGCGACAAGAGCGTCCCAGGCGATCGGGTCGGTGGCAAGAGAGACGCGCGTGGTCACCATGGCGTCGGCCGGAGTGGGTCACTGGCGAAAATGGCCTCGGCCAGTGCTTCTTCGGCCGCCTCGCGGACGACCGGGTCGGCTGACCGGGCAAGCCGTCGCAGCACGTTGGTGGCGATCGTTCCACCGATGCGGCCGAGTGCGAGGATGGCTGCTCCCTGGACATCGCGGTCGGTGTCGCTGGTCAAGCGAATCAGATCGTCGACCGCCTCCTCCGCTCCGATTTCCCCGCAGGCAGTAGCTGCCTCGTACCGCAGCTCCGGATCCTCGGACTGGAGCTCGTCCAGGAGAAGGGGAATCCAACGGCGGTCGAGCGACCGACCCATAGCGTAAATGGCACTCACCCGGAGGCGGTGGTCTCCTGACCAGTAGGCTTCTTCGATGGCTTCGATCACCGCAGCGTCCGCGTAAGCGGCGATCGATTCGAGCGCGCGGCGTCGAACCTCGACTGGCTCACCTGGTGCGAGCAAGCTCGCCAGCGCTTCCCGGACTCGTTGCCCCTCGTGGTCCGCGAGACGACCATGGACAGCGAGGTCGGCGAACCGACCGAGTGCTTGCGCGAGTGCAGCTTTGACGACCGGCTCGGTCTCGCGCGAGAGGCGCTCGAGGAGACGATGGAGAACGCCGGTATCCTCTGCTTCCCACAACCCCTCGATAGCTGACCGGCGAACATCAGGATCCGGATCATTCAACGCAACGATGAGCACGTGACGGAAGTTGAGGTCGATATTGGCCTCGCTCATCTCTCCCATTAACTCGACGATGCGCCGGCGATGGGTGAGAGGCAACTGTGGCCACAACTCCTCGATCACGGGAATCGTGGCCCGTGGGAGATCCGAAAGGCGAGCGACGTCGACAGCACGAATCTCCCCTTGGAGTCGTGCGAAGAGTTCTCGGAGTTCGCTCGTGGTCAGCATGGTGCCTCGCGTGCGACCGCTCTCTCAGCGAATGGGCGTGAAATAGAACAGATCTTCCACCTCAGGATCGACTTCGAATTGTGGAAACTCAGGCGACGTGAGAAGCTCGCGAATCTTCTCGGCACTCAATGGCCGCTCCACGTTTACGGCTGCGACGAGATCGTCGAGCGTCGCCATGTAGCGTGGCGCTTCCGGCGTACCGACGTTCTCGCCCACGCGCTCGAACGTTACTTCCAGGACCCGTTCGTAGGAACGACGCGTTCGCTCATCGAGCGGTTGTTGACCTGCGAAGCGAGGGAAGCGTTGCTCGGTCAGCAGCATGCTGTCTTGCACGGCACAGAAGTAGACGGTAGGACGAAATTCGTACTTGCGCTGCTTTTCGTCGAGCGCAAGCAAGCGACGCTCCTGGCGGGAAATCGGCAAGTAGTCGATGACGTAACGCCGTGGATCGCCTGTCCGTTCGATGGTGATCAAGGCACCAGCAACGAGGTTGCTGGCGAAGAAGGACTCGAGACCGGAAAGGAAGCCCCCGCGGTTGCTCGTCGGGTAACGGAGTTCGACGAAGAACGTTTCGTGGGTTTGTGGTGCCTCGAATTGCAGAATCGCCCGCGTTTGTCCAGGAAAGACTCGCGGGGGAAGTACCGAAGCAAGCGTGGCGTTGTACGGGAGCACACCGTGGTAGTGCTCATAGAAGGTAAGAACATGGTCGACGACAGTTTCGCTCCCCGGTCGAGCTACTGGCATCTCTTCCAGCAAGAACCGGTAGTCCTGGCCGATATCGGCTGGGCGCCGCTTCGGCGCCGGTACAGGGTTGACCTCGCGGATCGTCCACGCGTGTGCGCCGGGAACGCCGACGAACTCAAATTCGTTTTCGGAGGCGAGCTGCGCATCCAGCGCCAATTGATGGAGTAGCCCTTCCGGTGTGTTCGGTGCGATGCGGAAGATATCCTGGAGAATTTCGGCATCGCTCAGCGGTTCGCCGCGTTCCGCGATGTACTCCCGAGCCCGGCGTACATCGCCACGCGAGAGCCGCGGGACGTGCTCAGCGAGAGCCCAGAGGTCACCGAAGCCAACGACACCAGGCAGCTGGGCGAGCGCGGCACGTACCGCCTCGACCAGTTGGTCGTCCGTGAGAAGACTGATGTCTTCGACAGCCGTCTCCGCTGGCTTGGTTTCGGCCACAGCCTCTTCGGTGACTGTCGGCGTGACCACCTCTTCGGGAACAGGTTGTGGCTCCGCGCGGCGCGGTCGGGTCGTTGGGGCGGCTGCGGCAGGGGGTGGCTCCATGAACCGATGCGGAAGTTGATGGGCTCGATCGATCAATGCTTCCGGCGGCAGCGGACGTGTCCCAGCGCGTGTCGTCGCGACGATGGTTTCCCCGTCGCTCGTCTCGAGCGCAAACACGTGGTCGTTAACCTCGATAGCGCGCTTGAGGCGTGCCAGCCACTCGTCCACACTTCCGCTCGATTCTGTGGCGGCAAAGTGCTCGGCGAGTAC
>BEID01000400.1 GCA_002898975.1 bacterium HR27
CCCATCAGGAGTACGTCACAGTTGAGTTCGACAGCGCGCAATGCGGCGGCGGTATCGGTAGTGAAGTACGGATTCCCCGTCCCGCCGGCGAGGATGACGATGCGCCCTTTCTCCATATGACGGATTGCACGCCGTCGGATGTAGGGCTCAGCTACTTGGTGCATTTCGATAGCGGTTTGCACTCGGGTCGGAACGCCCTGGCGTTCCAGCGCGTCCTGCAGTGCGAGTGCGTTGATCACGGTCGCGAGCATGCCCATGTAATCAGCCGTTGCCCGGTCCATCCCGCGGGCACTCGCGGCCAAGCCGCGCCAGATATTGCCGCCACCGACGACGATCGCGATCTGAATACCACGCGCGGCAACCCGGGCGATCTCCTCGGCGAGGCGAGTGACGACGACCGGGTCGATGCCATAACCAGTCTCACCCATCATCGCCTCGCCGGAGATCTTCAAAAGAACCCGGCGGTATTGTCCGCGGGTGCTGGCATCATTCGCTCGCATCATGCCTAGTCGCTACCGAGTTCGAAGCGCGCGAAGCGGCGGACGCGAATGTTCTCGCCGAGGCGCGCGATCGCCTCCTTGATGACCTCTTCGACCGTGCGCGAAGGGTCCTTGATGAACGGCTGGGCGAGCAGGACGGCCTGCTCGATGAACTTTTCGGCGGATCCAGCCTCGCGTGCGCCCTCCTCGAGAACGTCAGCGGGAACATCCTCGACAGAGACGTAGCGCGGCGCCGTAGCCGCCACTTGCATCGCGAGATCGTGCACCAGCTGCTTGAACTCGTCGGTGCGCGCGACGAAATCGGTTTCGCAGTTCACTTCGATCAGCGCCCCGATGCGGCCGCCACCGTGGATGTAGGCGTGCACGAGCCCTTGGCTGGTCTCCCGACCCGCCTTGCGGGCTGCCCGAGCGAGGCCCTGCTGACGGAGAATCTCGGCAGCGCGTTCCATATCGCCGCCGGCCTCTTCCAGTGCGCGCTTGGCGTCCATGATGCCGGCCCCAGTGCGCTCACGCAGTTCTTTGATCATTTCGGTTGTAATCGTCACCCTCAACCTCCTCGTCGCCCTCATCCTTCGAACACAAAGTGGCCGGCTGATCGATGCCGGCCGAAACAGCGGAGCGGTCTTAGTACTTGTGCTTCGGCAAACGGGATTCGAGTGAACTCTGTTCCTCTTCTTCGAGTTCTTCGTCGAGCTCTTCCTGCAATTCCACATACTCCTCGTCGAAGAACTCGTAAGTCGGTGCTGCACCTTCCTCGAGTTCCTCGCGCAAGCCTTCGACGCTTTCGTATTGCGTTCGACCCGCAATGATGGCATCAGCGATCCGACTGGTAATCAGGCGAATGGATCGGATGGCGTCGTCGTTTGCGGGGATCACATAGTCGACGACGTCGGGGTCGCAGTTCGTGTCGACCATCGCGATGATCGGAATACCCAGACGACGAGCTTCCGCCACAGCGATCGCTTCGCGGCGCGGGTCGACTACGTAGAGCGCGTCAGGCAGACGGGTGAGCCCGCGGAGGCCTCCCAGCGTCCGCTGGAGCTTCTGCAGTTCGCGGAGCTTCCGCATCTGCTCCTTCTTCGGGAGAAGCGGGAAATTCGCGCTGTGCACTTCCTCTTCGAGTTGCACGAGATAGCGCAAGCGCTGGCGGATGGTGACGAAGTTGGTCAGCGTCCCACCGAGCCAGCGCTCGATGACGTAGTATTGGCCACAGCGTTCTGCTTCGGTGCGGATGATCTCCTGCGCCTGCTTTTTCGTCCCGACGAAAATGAAGATGCCACCGCGCGCAGCGACATCGCGAGCGAAGGCTTCGGCTTCGGTCAGCAGACGGGCAGTTTGACGCAGGTCAATGATATGGATTCCGTTACGTTCGCCGAAGATGTACGGGCGCATCTTCGGGTTCCAGCGCTTCGTCTGGTGCCCGAAGTGCACACCAGCTTCCAGGAGGGACTTGAGAGGAAGCTGTTCCGTTTCGTGTTCGGTGATCGACACGGCACCTTCTCCCCACTACTGTCTACCGGTGTTCGACTACCGTGCCCTTCACCCCGCGTCTCGACCGCACCGGGCGATGGTGCGGCACACCGAACGCAGTCCAGGCACGTGTTGGTTCCGGCACCAGGGCCGGCGGCACGAGTATAACACGTGAGATCCGCTCGCTTACCGGACGAGTTCCAGGTAATCGGCGACTACGTAGCCGTTCTGGTCGCCGTACTTGACCGGCCACCAGACATAGCCGTCCGCGGAGACCGACTCACCGATGACGGTGAGTTCGGTCCCTTCAGGCAGTTGCTCCACGATATCGGCACTCGTACTCGGTGCCGCGCGGAGATTGATCCCCGCTCCATCGGTATTCGCGACCACGACCGTTGCGCCAGGGCCAATCGTGGTGCGTGCGGTTGCTGTCGCAGCGGCGGTCGGTGTCGTCGCCCCGGCTGGAGGGGTCACGATCACCAGACCCGATGGCGTACCGGCCGGTGTCGGCGTTGGGCCAGTGATGACTTGCGTGGTCGCGGTCGGAATCACGTCTTTTCCTTGACCGCCACCGAAGAGTTGGTTGAGCCAAAACCAGGCGAGTCCCAGCATCAAGATAATACCGAGCACGGGTGC
>BEID01000401.1 GCA_002898975.1 bacterium HR27
CGCCACAGCGACCGCAACGAAGAGCGAGCGCAGCACGAAGCGAAGTTCCGGGTTCGCTTCGTATAACGCACGGTCCTGCAGTGCCGGTGAGCCGCGCCGGACGACCCGACGGCCCGGATCGACGGTTCCGGTCTCGGCGTAGGCTACGACACCGTAGATCGCATCGACCCCGGTTCCAGCCACGCGCACGAAGGAGCCTAGCTCCGGAACCGAGTCCAGCTCGTCGCACTCGACGACGAACTGCACTGTCGATGTCTCGACCACCTCACCGATCCGTGCTCGTTCAGGCAAGGCGCACACGTTTGCTCCGTTCCTTCGCCGAGCGTTCCATAACGAGTCCCTGCGCCGCGTAGAGTTCCTCGAGCACGGTCTCCAGTTGCGCACGTTCCTGCGAATGAACGACGGCTTGCTCATGCGCCTCTTGCAATGCTAGTGGGTACCCACGCGCCCGCTGGCACTGGTCCCACACCACGGCGTGAACGAGTTCGAGCAGGGAGACATCCCGGGCGACCCAGAGCGGGAGCTCGACCCGCGCGATCTCGCTTCCCGTATGCAGGTAGAAAAACGCGATCTGGTCGTCCTCCGGAAGTTGCCGGAGGATCGTCGATCGACTGCGAAAGCACCCGGTCCGCTCGCCGGGTGCAAGACGCACAATCTCGCAATGCCCGAAGAGCCAACGATCTGTCACGTTGGGGACCACGAGACATGCCTGTTCACGCTCGCCACGTTGAACCCGCAGAAGACAATCGTCACAATCCACTACCCGCCCTTGGAGCGGATAATCGCAGGCAGCTACCCGCAGCACGTTGACGATATCTCGTGAACCCGGATAGCTGATGACGCCCGCCACAGGTACGCGCTGCTCTCGATACGCTGCGAGTGCTGGCTTGAAGGAGGCCATAGCCCATTGAATGACCGATGTCGTTTGTCCCTCCATTCCCCACGGGATAAGCGTTCCATCGAGCAACACCACCACTGGACGAGACACCCGCTCGATCCAGCCGAGGCCTGCCTCGAGCTCCATCACTGCACGCCGCAGAGCGAGCACGGTCCCGCTCACCGGAATGCGTCGCGCTCCGTCGACGATCCACAAATCTTCCTCGCGCCAGAGCACCGTCGGCTCGGCCCCGAGTTGTGCCTCCGGTGTCTGCCCGTACTGAAGGACGCAGAAGCCGATGTTGATCACCGCGTACGCCAGCGGACCGTGCCGATCGCTCGCTACGATCGAGCCATCGGTCGCGATGCACGAATATCCGGTCGCCGGTACAGTGGGAGCTGGGAACCGCCGGAAGTACCGCTCGAGCGCCACCCCCAACAACCAGGAGGTTTTCGCATGCTCGATGCGCCGAAGTACCTCGTCATCATCGAATGCCTCGAGGAGTGCGAGCAGATCCGCCTCCCGATAACGAGCGACCGTTGTCGACTCCTCGACAGCCTGCTGCAGTGCTTCGATCACTTTGACGAGGTCGAGAGTCATCCCCACGCCTCGCTGGCTGCAACCCGTCGATGCCACGCCTCGACGTCGTCGAGCTCTTCGTACCGCGGCAGAGTATCCGGAGAATGCCAGAGCACACGCAGACTTTCTGGTCCGTACCGTTCAATCAAGGCTCGGCAAAACGCTTCGCCGCGACGATACTGCTCCAGCTTGATACCGAGGCCCGTCACACGAAGAATCAATTCCTCCACCGGTGTGCGCAGCCGCTCGCGCTCCTCCAAGCGCCGCTCGATTACCTCGTACGTTTCGAGTTGCCGCCGACCGACCTCCCGCATCACGTAGTTGCTGTAGCCCTCGACGACTGCCATCACCGCCTGGAGGGAACGGAAGATTTGCCGTTGTTCTGGCGACATCAGGAGCTCGATCCACGCCAGGTCACGCCCGAGCTGACCACGCGCAGCTTCGCGGAGCGCTTCGAGCAGACGACGGAGAACATTCGCATCCCGGCGGAGAGACTCGACCCACTGTCGGACGAGGCTGTTGATGTACTCACCGAGCCAGGGAGACGTTTCGAACTCGAACGCATGCGTCACTTCGTGCAGAACCAGCCAGCGTCGGAAATCTGCCTCCGGGAGATACCACGCACGCACGACCCAACGAACGTTCGGCTCCACGAAGTACAGCTTCCCCGTCGTGCCCGGTTCTCGTCCCAGAACGGCAATGTCGTACTGACCGAGCACGCGGCGCGAAAGGAACCCGAGGGCCATACCGACTTCGACCGTCGCAGCTGACCGCCCGATGTGCGCCCACGCCAGGGTTCCGAGCCGTGCCAGTGGCTGTTCAGGAAGATGGGCAATCGCCTCGAGAGGACGCAGAATCTCCGCAAAATTTTCCAAGTTCGCATCGATCCAGTCGATGCGATCGAACACGTAAAGCCGGCTCACTCCTGATGGCACCGGAGAACCGAGAAATTGCCCGATCGACGGTGCGAGTTCGTCCACCAGCTGACGATATTGTGCGCGTGCATGCTCTCGGTCGTCAGCACTGAGACGGATACCACCGGAAAAATTGATCGCGAGTTCACGCGCTCGTCCCCAGTCGATAAGCGGTGGCGGCTCGGCGTGCGCGACATGATCACGTACCCGGCGCCCGACCCATTGCCCGAGG
>BEID01000402.1 GCA_002898975.1 bacterium HR27
CAACGAGCGCGGTCTGGACTTTTACGATCGCCTCGTCGATGCGCTGCTCGAGGCCGGCATCGTTCCGTTCGTCACGCTCTACCACTGGGATCTTCCCCAAGCCTTGCAGGATCGGGGTGGTTGGGCCGAGCGTGCAACGGTCGAGGCCTTCGTCACCTATGCGGAAACTGTGGCGAGACGGCTCGGTGACCGCGTCCGGTACTGGATCACACACAACGAACCGTGGGTCGTTGCCTACCTCGGTCACTACCTGGGCGTGCATGCACCAGGAATCAGCGATCTCGCGACAGCCATACGCGTCAGTCACCATCTCCTCGTCTCGCACGGTTTGGCGGCGCGAGCGATCCGCGCTGTCGCACCGCAGGCCGAGGTCGGGATCACGCTCAACCTCTCGCCGGTCGTTCCCGCTTCCGACGACGTGGCTGACCGGGCTGCAGCGAAGGCCTACGATGGGATTCTGAACCGTTGGTTCCTCGATCCGCTCTTCGGGCGAGGCTATCCAGCAGATACCCGCGAGCTTTTGGCCCGGTTCTTCGAGCCACCGGAATCCGACTGCGCTCTCATCGCGGAGCCGCTCGACTTTCTGGGCGTGAACTACTACACGCCCGCGTTCGTCGCTGCCGAACCGGGTACGCCGCGTGATGGCCTCGGTGTCCGCCTGCTGTCGCCGGAAGAACTCCAGTCGCGCGGCTACGAGCTGACCGATATGGGCTGGGCGATCGTTCCCGAGGGTCTCGAGCAGCTCCTCGTCCGCCTGCAACGCGACTACCGACCGCAGGCGATCGTCATCACGGAGAACGGGGCTGCTTTTCCGGACGAACCGGTCGATGGTCGAGTCCACGACGATCGACGGATCGCGTATCTCGCAGCGCACATCGCTGCCGTGCGCCGGGCACTGGATGCGGGTGTACCGGTTCGCGGCTATTTCGTCTGGTCACTCCTCGACAATTTCGAATGGGCCCACGGTTACAGCAAGCGGTTCGGCATCGTCTACGTCGATTACGCGACTCTCGCTCGCTTGCCGAAGGCGAGCTTCCACTGGTACCGCCAACTGATCGCGAACGGTGGACTGCCGGACAGGTGAGCGGTGACGTGCTACACTCCGGCCCGGCAGAGGGGAGGAATCGCGATGCGGCTGAGCCGGGAGATCGTCGATCATGTGGCGATGCTCGCTCGACTCGGACTGACCGAGGAGGAGCGCGAGCTCATGCGCGAGCAGCTCTCCTCGATCCTCGAACATGTGAGCCGTATTCAGGAACTGGACACTGAGGCGATCCCGCCAACGGCGCAGGTGATCGCTCTGCAGAACGTGTGGCGCGAGGACGAAGTCCGTCCCTCGCTGCCGGTCGAGGCGGTTCTGGCGAATGCTCCGGAGAGCGAGGACGGTTTCTTCCGCGTGCATGCGGTACTCGAGCAGAGCTGAAAGGGTGGCGCGGTGACGAGCGAACTCATCCGTCTGACTGTGGCGCAAGCCCGGGTCTTGCTCGATCAGCGCGAGGTGAGTGCGGTCGAACTTGTCGAGGCGCATCTCGCCCAGATCGAGCGGCTCGAACCGCAGTTCCACGCCTTCATCACGCTCACGCCGGACCTCGCACGACGGCAGGCCGAGGAAGCCGACCGGCGGATCGCCCGCGGCGAAGCCTCGCTCCTGACTGGCATTCCGAACGCACTCAAGGACAACCTGTGCACGGTGGACGCACCGACAACGGCAGGTTCTCGTATCCTCCAGGGGTTCGTCTCGCCATACGATGCGACGGTCGTCGCTCGGCTCCGCGAGCAGGGGGCGGTCTTCCTCGGCAAGACGAATACCGATGAGTTCGCGATGGGTTCCTCCACCGAGAACTCGGCTTATGGGCCGACACGGAATCCGTGGGATCTCGACCGGGTACCTGGCGGCTCGAGCGGTGGCTCGGCTGCAGCAGTTGCCGCTGGGGAAGCCATGATCGCGCTGGGTTCCGATACCGGCGGCTCGATCCGGCAGCCGGCTGGGTTCTGCGGTATCGTCGGGCTCAAGCCGACCTACGGCCGCGTGTCGCGGTACGGGCTCATCGCCTTTGCTTCGAGTCTCGACCAGATCGGTCCATTCGGCCGCACCGTCGAGGATGTCGCTCTCCTTCTCCAGGTGATTGCTGGGCACGACCCGGCCGATTCGACCTCGGTTCCGGTACCGGTGCCGGACTACCGAGCTGCGCTCACTGGCGAGATCCGTGGTCTCCGGATCGGTATTCCGGCCGAGTATCGGGTCGCCGGGATGGATCCGGCTGTCGAGCAGGTGATCGACCAGGCGCTGGCGACACTGCAGGAGCTGGGAGCCGAGTTGGTTCCGGTCTCGCTCCCGCATACCGAATACGCGCTCGCGACCTACTACATCATCGCTCCCTCGGAGGCCAGCGCGAATCTGGCACGCTACGATGGCATCAAGTATGGGTTGAGCCTGGCTGGCGAGACGCTCATGGAGCGGTACCTACGGACCCGCGGGGAAGGGTTCGGTCCCGAGGTCAAGCGACGGATCATGCTCGGTACCTATGCGCTCAGCGCTGGGTACTACGATGCCTACTACGTCAAGGCGCAAAAGGTGCGCACGCTCATCAAGCGGGATTT
>BEID01000403.1 GCA_002898975.1 bacterium HR27
AGCACCGGGCCAAACGGCGGCGCGGCGACGACCGGGCCAGTCTCGACTGGGGCTTCGCCTGGCCAGCCAACCGGCGCATCCTTTACAACCGTGCGTCGGCCGATCCACAGGGTCGCCCCTGGAGCGAGCGCAAGAAGTGGATCTGGTGGGATCCGGAGCAGGGGCGCTGGGTCGGTTACGATGTCCCCGACTTTCCGGCCACCAAGCCGCCTGACTACCAGCCACCACCGGGAGCGCGTGGGTTGGACGCGCACCCAGGGACAGCACCGTTCATCATGATGCTCGACGGCCTCGGCTGGCTCTTTGTCCCGGTCGGTCTCCTCGACGGGCCACTCCCGACGCACTACGAGCCGTGGGAGACGCCGGTGACCAACCTGCTCTATCCGTCGCAACCACGCAACCCGGTCGCTCCGGCTTTCCTCCGGGCTGACAATCCGTATCACGAGATGGGCGACCCACGCTACCCGTACGTGATCACGACCTACCGGTTGACCGAGCATCATACCGCCGGCGGCATGAGTCGCTGGGTACCCTGGTTGGCGGAACTGCAGCCAGCTGGCTTCGTCGAGATCAGCCCGGAGCTGGCCCGTGAGTTGGGCATCGCCAACGGAGACTGGGTCGTCGTCGAAACAGCGCGGGGTGCTGCCGAGGCATGCGCCCTGGTCACCGAACGAGTCCAGCCGCTCACGATCGCCGGGCGAACGGTCCATGTTATCGGGATGCCCTGGCACTTCGGTGTCGGTGGGCTGGCGACCGGCGGTATCGCCAACGAGCTGGCCGCTCTCGTCGAAGATCCCAACTCGCTCATCCACGAAGCGAAATCGTTCACCTGCACCATCCGCAAAGGACGGTTGCGAGAGGGGGCTGGAGCGTGAGCAGTGCAGCGCTCGTCGGGCGAACGCGGGCGCGTCCTGGCGCGTTCGGGTTCCTCACCGATACGACGCTCTGCATCGGCTGCAAAGCCTGCGAGGTCGCCTGCAAGCAGTGGAACCAGCTCCCGATGGACGAGTTCGGCTTCACCGGGATGAGCTACGACAACACCGGCGACCTCGGCGCGACGACCTGGCGGCACGTCGCCTTTATCGAGCGGATCAGTGACCAGGAAGGCCGGCGGCCGACCAGCCTCAAACCGTTCCAGAGCAACTGGCTGATGCTGAGCGACGTCTGCAAGCACTGCGTCAACGCCGGGTGCATGGAAGCCTGTCCCACTGGAGCGATCATCCGCACGGAGTTCGACACGGTCGTCATCCAGCCCGATATCTGCAATGGCTGCGGGTACTGCGTCCCAGCCTGCCCCTTCGGGGTTCCAGCCCTGAGCCCCTACGACGGCAAGGCGCACAAGTGCACGTTGTGCTACGACCGACTGAAGGATGGCCTCGAACCGGCCTGCGCCAAGGCTTGCCCGACCGATGCGATCCAGTTCGGTCCGGTTCACGTGCTGATGGACCGCGCGAAGGCGCGTGTCGCCGAACTCCAGGCCCAGGGCGTGGAGGCTCGCATCTACGGTGACGAGGCACTCGGCGGCACAGGTGGGATCGGCGGGCTCAATGCCTTCTTCATTCTGACAGCCCCACCGGAGGTCTATAACCTCCCGGCCAAGCCGGAACTCCCGCAGCGACGGGTCCTCCCGGCTTTCCTGACCAGCGCCCTGGCAGCGCTCGCGCTCGGCCTGGCTGCGCTCCTGTCGTTCAAGCAGGGAGGGAAGGCTCGCCATGCCTGACAGCCGCACCTGGCGCCATCGCCGCGAACCTGGGCTACCGGTCAGCGCCGAAACGCGCGAGAGCTACTACGGTCTACCGGTGATCCACGGGCCGCACTGGCGCTGGCCGATCGTCTTCTACTTCGTACTGGGTGGCCTGGCTGGCGGCAGCGCTGTCCTCGCTGCTGTGGCTCGACTGGTCGGTGGACACTGGGCCCGCCCGGTGGTCCGGGCCGGGCGGTATCTCGCGTTCCTGGCTGTCCTTCCCGGTCCGCTGCTCCTGATCGTCGACCTCGGCCGGCCGGAGCGGTTCCATCACATGTTGCGGGTGGTCAAGCTCCGCTCGCCGATGTCACTGGGCGTGTGGGGACTCATCGGCTTCAGCCTGAGCGCCTTCGCCAACGCGCTCCGCCAGGCTGCCGATGACGACTTGCTCGGTCGCCGCAACCGGCTGGTCAGGGTGGTCCGCTATTTTCCCGATCGCGGCCTGGCAGCCGCGAGTGCGTTCCCAGCCTTCTTCCTGGCTGGGTACACAGGAGTGCTGCTCGGTGCGACAGCCGTGCCGCTCTGGGCGCGGAACGCGCTCCTACTCGGGCCGCTCTTCCTCTGTTCGGCGCTCTCCAGCGCTGCGGCGGCACTCTCGCTCCTCCTCGGGCGCAGGTCTGACGCCGAGCGAGCCCGGCACGCGCTCGAACGCGTCGAACGCGCTGCGCTGGCTGGCGAGGTCGTCCTGCTCGAAGCCATCCAGCGGCGGAGCGGCCCGGTCGTCGGCCGTCCGCTCCGCGAAGGGCTGGAGGGGCGAGCCTACACCGGAGCACGCGCTGGTGCTCACTGCGCTCTGGTGCTCCATGTTCTGGCTCGCCTGCTGCCGCGACGCTGCCGCACGCCGGTCGCGGTTGCC
>BEID01000404.1 GCA_002898975.1 bacterium HR27
GACGGCGATCGCCGCGATCCAGTTCGCACTGGACGAACTGCGACGAGCCGCCCCGGTCCGGCAGGCAGCCGAGACGAGCCTCGTTCCCCGGACTCTGCGAGGCGCGCTTCACCTCGCCCCGCAGGCCCGGATCGTGGCTGTGTCGGTTCCCGGTCCTTATGCGCCGATCGAAGCCGAGGAGGCACTCCGGTCTGGTCGTCACGTCTTTCTCTTTAGCGACAACGTGCCGATCGACGAGGAAGTACGACTCAAGCGGCTGGCAAGCGAACTCGGTCTCCTGCTGATGGGTCCGGACTGCGGGACAGCCTCCATCGCCGGACTCGGGCTCGGCTTCATGAACGCGGTGCGTCGCGGGCCGATCGGTATCGTCGCTGCGGCTGGCACCGGGCTCCAGCAGGTCGCCTCGCTCGTCGATTGGTTCGGCTCCGGTATCAGTCACGGTATCGGAACCGGTGGGCGCGACTTGGACGAGCGAGTCGGCGGATTGACGATGATGGCTGGACTGACGGCGCTGGCCGACGACTCGACGACCGAGGTGATCGTCGCGATCTCCAAGCCCCCCGCTCCAGCTGTGGCCCAACGCGTGCTCGACGCGGCAGCCAATTGTGGCAAGCCGGTCGTCGTCTGCTTCGTCGGGGGCGCCATCGAGGAACGTCCCGGCGTCCATATGGCACGCGACCTGACGGATGCAGCCCGCCTGGCTGTCCACCTCGCAACTGGGCAATCACCCGCCGCACTCGACGTGCCCGGCGTACCGGAGGCGCAGGCGCGCCTCGCTGCTGAGCGATCGCAACTCGCACCGCAGCAGCGCTTCCTGCGTGGCCTCTACAGTGGCGGCACGCTCTGCGACGAGGCGATGACCCTCCTCATGCCGAAACTCGGCGCCATCCATTCCAACATCCCCTTGCGCCCAGACCTGCGACTCGCCGATCCGCACCGGAGCGCCGGCCACACCTTCGTCGACCTCGGCTCGGACGAATTCACGGTCGGTCGCCCGCACCCGATGATCGACCAGACCATCCGCATCGAGCGGCTCCGGCACGAAGCCGAAGACCCGACAGTCGCAGCCATCGTGCTCGACGTCGTGCTGGGTTATGGGGCGACGCCCGATCCTGCCGCGGAACTGGCACCGGCTATCGCCGAGGCACGCGAGCGAGCGCGACAAGCCGGACGCCTGCTACCGGTCATCGTCGCACTGGTCGGCACGCGTGCCGACCCGCCGGGGTTCGACCGGCAACGCGAGCGTCTGGAGGCTGCGGGTGCGATCGTCGTGCCGAGCAATGCTGCAGCTGCAGAGCTGGCTGCACAGCTCGTGGCGTGAACCGGAAGGGGGACTCATGAGCGAGCAGATCCGTGCACTTTTGCAAGAGATGCCGGCCGTCGTCAACGTGGGACTGGAACTTTTCGCCCAAGCAATCCGTCAGCAAGGTGGCTCCGTCCAAGCCGTCGACTGGAAGCCACCGCTGGTCGAGCCGTCCCGCGGTGCGCTCCCGCTCTTCAACGATTCGGTCATCGCAGCGGCGAACCAGGAGGCCGTGACTCGGATGATGCGCGCCCAGCCACTCGTCGTCGGCGTCGCCCGGGCCCGCGATGTCATTCCTGGTATGACCGAGCGCACCTTCCTCCACGCTGGGCCCCCCATCGACTGGCGGCATGCTTCCGGTCCCCTGCGCGGAGCACTCATCGGCGGCATGTTGTTCGAAGGCTTCGCCACTACGCCGGAAGAGGCGATCCGCAAACTCGAATCCGGTTACATCGAACTCGCACCCAACCACGAGCACAGCGCGGTCGGTCCGATGGCCGGCGTGATCACCCCGTCCATGCCGGTCTACATCGCTGTCAACGCCAGCGGCGAGAATCGCGCCTACACCAACTTCAACGAGGGCATCGGGAAAGTCATGCGGATGGGAGCCTACGCTCCCGAGGTCATCGACCGCTTGCGCTGGATCAGCTCGGTACTCGCACCGCTGGTGGGTCAGGCACTGGAGCGCAGCGGCGGCATCGACCTGCGGAGCATCATCGCCCAAGCCTTACAGATGGGCGACGAGTGCCATAACCGGAACAAGGCGGCGACATCGCTCTTCTACCGCGAGATCGCACCCTATCTCGTCGAATGTGACGCTCCAGCATCCGATATCGCTGCTGTCCTGCGTTTCATCAACAGCAACGACCACTTCTTCGTCAATCTGGCGATGGTCGCGGCCAAAGTCATGGCCGATGCCGCGCACGGGATTGCGGGCAGCACCCTCGTGACGACGCTGTCACGGAACGGCACCGAGTTCGGTACTCGGGTCTCCGGCCTCGGCAATCGCTGGTTCACCGGCCCGGCCAACGTGCCGCGCGGCCTCTACTTCGCCGGGTTCGGGCCAGAGGACGCCAACCCCGATATTGGTGACAGTGCGATCACGGAGACAGCTGGCTTCGGCGGGTTCGCGCTCGCCGGTGCGCCGGCCATCGTGCAGTTCATCGGCGGGACGCCAGCCGACGCCGTGCGTGCCACGCTGGAGATGTACGAGATCACCGTCACCGAGCACGAGGTCTTCCGCATCCCGGCCCTCGACTTCCGCGGTACCCCGGTTGGCATAGACCTCCGG
>BEID01000405.1 GCA_002898975.1 bacterium HR27
ACGTACCGGGGGGGCTGGCCGTCGGCGTCGCCTTCGGTGCGGCGGCGCAGGTGCTCGATCCGGCGCTGGCGCTGTCGCTGGCGAGTGGTGCCGTGGCCCTGGCGATCGGTATCGCGCTCCAGAACGTGCCGGAGGGGTTGGCGATCGCCATGCCGCTGCGGCGGGAAGGGTTCAGTCCGTTCCGGTCGTTCTGGTACGGGCAGCTCTCGGCGATCGTCGAGCCGATCGCAGCGCTTGTCGGTGCGGCGGCCGTTATCCTCGTGCAACCCATCCTGCCGTACGCGCTCGCCTTCGCAGCGGGCGCGATGCTCTACGTCGTGGTCGAGGAACTGATCCCCGAATCGCAGCGTGGTGACCACAGCGATCTCGCGACGACGGGAGCCATTCTCGGCTTCACCGTGATGATGGTGCTCGATACGGCGTTGGGGTGAGGGAATTCGGAGCAGGGAGAGGTGCAGGACAGAGCATGACGCATGAAGATGCTTTATGCCGCCATTGCAGTCCAACCGGTCGGAACCGTAGGTACCGTGACTCGACGGCGACAGAAGTCTGCTTTTGTAAGCGAAACGAGCACCGCGAGCTGCCCATTCACGTTAGCATGGTACGCTGCCCGGTGTCCATTCCTCGAACTGAACGATCTTGAAATCGGGGCCTGTCGAGCGAGTCAGCTAGGTGGTGAGCTGTACAACAGTAACCCCATAGGGAGGGAGCTGGATCGGTTGATGGATGGTCGCACCGGTCTCGATGCTGCGAAGAGAGCTACCAGGCGGAACCTCGAGCTTGACGACAGCAGGTGACTCTCGCTCGCTGATGACCCAGAGAAACTCGCTGCCATCGTCCCGGACAAGCCGATCGCACCAGATGTCCGCCTCCGGTATGGAAACGGGAGGTATGGCGCCAGCGATGTGCGCCAGCGCGCGATAGAACGTGATCGTCGCCTCGTCGGGATTCGCCCACGCTCGGCTGGCCGCGAAGTATTCGATCGGCGTCGTCGCGAGTATGAGCCGTCCCTTCCCGACAGGTCGGACAAGCAAGGCTGGACGGCCACGCTGATCGCGCGCGATGACTATTGCGTCGGTCGGCTCGACCGGCAGCCACGCTCTCCCGTGCTGATTGCCTCCGACGCGAAAGCGCAGCCGAGTGCCTTCGGATAGTTCTCCGAACGACTGCTCGAACGTCCATACGACTTCCTCGTCTGCGATCGGCTCGACCAGACCGTACCGCAGTCGGTGTCGCACGCCGAAGCGCTTGTCCAGTTGCGGCCACCAGGGACCGCGCTGTGTCGCGGTCGCGCCAGCGAAGTAGGAGATGTAGACCGTACCGCCCTCGGCAGCGAAGGCTTCGAGCCGATCCCAGCTCGGTGCCGTCAGAGCCTTGGTCGAGGGGCAGAGGAGAAGGCGCAGGTTGGGCCATGGATCAAGTTCGCGGATGACGATGGGAGCGAGGTCGGAGAGTCGAGCTGTACAGTAGGCCTGGAGCAAGATCTGACGGATCACCGGGCGTTCGTCCGGATTCGTAAAGGGATAGGGTGTATCGAAATACGAGGGTAGGAGAAGGCCGGTGTCAGTAGGAGCCCGATCGCAGCGAGCGAAGTCGATGCGCTCGAGGAGAGTGCGGAAACGCTGGAGTTCGTAAAGCGGAGCTTTGGGTGTACCATCAACGCGCGTTAGCCCGAAATGCTGTTCGAACGGATGATGGCGGTAGGGATCCTGAGAAGGGAGGTTGAAGTCGGTATTGTTCCATGCGATCCAACCGACAGCACCGGCGAGCAGCGTACTGTGCAGAACCTGTCGGTAGTAGATGGCAGCGTTATCTTCCGAAACGAAGTCGGTCGTACAGCCGAACTCTTCCAGGATGACCGGCTTGCCGAAGTGGCAGAGCTCGCAGACCGCGGCGGCGGTGAGATGTTGGCGAACCGGATCGTCGCTCATCGGATAGACGTGTGGTCCAATGAAATCCACGGTTGGGACAATGTCGCGGAGCCGGAAACCGTTCTCGTTGCCCGTGACCTCGATACCCCATGCGCCATCGCCGAGCGACACGGGATGGCGGGATCCAGCCGCTCGGACGGCTTGTACGGTGAGTTCAGCCCAGCTCTTTCCGTATCGGGGCTCGGTGCTGCCGCCATAAATGGGAACCTCGTTCGAGATCAGCCAGCCGACGACTGCTGGATGGTCCTTAAAACGACCGACCAGTTCGCGGATATAGAAAGCTTGCTGGGCGAGGAGCCAGCCATCGCGATAGAGGTCGAGATTGCCCCGCCAAACCGGATCCCAGTTTTCTCCCGACATGTGGCCGACAATGAAGGTCGGAATGGTGCCGATACCTACCTCAGAGCAGAGATCGAGAAATCTCGCAAAGCGGGTCACGTACTCCTCGTCCAGATGGTCGGGCTCTGGCATGAAGTCTGGCCAAAAGAAGAACGAGCGTGTGACAGTGAGTCCATGACGGGCAAGGATGCGGAGTTCCTCGCGCACGGTATCCGGGTCGAAGCGGCGCCACATGAACGGTCCGCCGCTGCGTGACCAGTAATTGTCGCCAACCCAAACAGCGGTTTTCCCGTCGATCTGCAGCTTTGGTGCTG
>BEID01000406.1 GCA_002898975.1 bacterium HR27
CTTCACGTTCGGCGGTACCGTACCTGGGCCGATGATCCGGGTGCGACAAGACGATATCGTCGAACTGACGCTGCGCAACCATCCGGACAACCGGACACCGCACAACATCGACCTCCATGCTGTGACGGGCCCCGGTGGCGGTGCGAAGTACACGGTCGTCAACCCGGGACAGAGCGCGACGATCCGCTTCAAGGCGCTCAAGCCGGGCGTCTACGTGTACCACTGCGCAGTTCCGCCGATCCCGATGCACATCTCGAGCGGTATGTACGGCCTCATCGTGGTGGAGCCGCCGGAAGGGTTCCCACCGGTCGATCGCGAGTTCTACGTCATGCAGGGTGACTTCTATCTCACCGGGCAGCGCGGCCAGCCCGGCCTCTGGCAGTTCTCGCTCGAGAAGTGCCTCGCCGAGCAACCCGACTACGTCGTCTTCAACGGGTCGGTGGGTGCGCTCACCGGCGATCGTGCGCTCCGGGCGAACGTGGGAGAGCGTGTGCGGATTTTCTTCGGGAACGGTGGCGTCAATCTCACGTCCAGCTTCCACGTGATCGGAGAGATCTTCGATCGGGTAGCTCTCGAGGCCGGTTCCCTCTGGGCCGAGAACGTCCAGACAACGACGGTACCGCCAGGAGGGGCGACGATCGTCGAGTTCACGCTCGAGGTACCGGGCGACTACGTCATGGTCGACCATGCTCTGGGACGCCTGATGAAGGGAGCTTCCGGTGTGATCCACGTCGAAGGGCCAGAGAACCCCGGCGTGTTCGATGTGGTCGTACCCGGTGTGTCGTTGAGCAGTGGCCACTGAGTCGACCGTCCGTCGCTGGTGCGCAGGCGGTCGTCCGTTGTTGCGCTCTTGTCACACCGACGTCCTGAGGAGTCGTTACAGTGTTTCCGGGAACCGAGCGGAGGGGAAGGGAGGGGTAAGCGATGTTCATCGACTATCTCACGCTCATGATGGTCGCTGTCGTCACCGGCTCGTTGCTGGCAGCGTTCTACGGCTGGCGCTATCTGGATGCACCAGTCGAGGTGGTCCGCCCATGGGGCTGGACCTTCCTCGCGATCGGACTGGTCCTGGCAGTGCCGGGGCTGCACCTCACGCTGACCTGGCCGCTTCCGGGTGGCAACAACATCATCATGGGCGAGCCAGCCGTCTACTTCGGTGTCCTCCTAGCCATCGCGGGGCTGGTGATCCTCAAGGGACACGACTTGCGACCGCTGGCCTGGCTCAGCTTGCCGGGCGGTATCGTGCTGGTGACGATCGCTGTTGCGATCCTACAGCACAGACTGACGCGCAGCCCGGTCATGTGGGCGACCGCGTATGCCGCGATCGGTATCGGCGCGATCCTCGTGCCGTTCGCTTATCGCGTACCGGTACTCCGGCCGATCGCCGGTATCCTGCTCCTCGTCGGCGCTGCGATCTTCGCCTTCGGCACGATCGGCGCCTATATCGAGCACCCTGGGCCGGAGGACTTCGGGAAGTGGCAGCCGCTTCCGATGCGCTCCTGAGCGAGGAACCGGAACCCGGGCCAGGGCGGTGAGCCCGCCCTGGCCTATCGACGTTCTGTTTCCCGTGTTCTCTCCGGGCTGTCCTCCGGCTCCGGTCGAGGGAGCACGCCGCTCAGCGCAAGACTTCCTGCAACCGCCGGAGCTCGAAGATCTGATCGCGCAGCAACGCAGCCTTCTCGAACTCCAGCTGCTTGGCGGCTTCCTTCATCTGTCGCTCGAGATCGCGGATGAGCCGCGCCAGCTCGTCCGGCGAGAGTTCACCGAGCACTCCAGCATGGGGAGCGGTCGGCTCGGCATGATACGGGGCACGCTCCTCGGCGGCCTGGCGGAGGCGATCCGTCAGGTCCCGCACCTGCTTGACGATGCTGCGCGGCTGGATCCCGTGCCGCTCGTTGTATTCCATTTGGATCTTGCGGCGCCGGTACGTTTCCTCGATCGCGCGGCGCATCGACTCGGTCACCGTATCGGCGTACATGATGACGAGTCCGTTCACGTGCCGGGCAGCCCGGCCGATCATCTGGATGAGCGCACTCTCCGAGCGGAGGTACCCTTCTTTGTCGGCATCCAGAATCGCGACGAGCGAGACCTCCGGCAGGTCGAGCCCCTCGCGCAGGAGATTGATCCCAACGACGACGTCGTACACGCCGAGCCGCAGGTCGCGGAGAATCTCCACCCGCTCGATCGTATCGATCTCGCTGTGCAGGTAGTGGGTACGGATACCGACCTCCTTGAGGTAGTCAGCGAGATCTTCGGCCATCTTCTTGGTGAGCGTCGTGACCAGCGCCCGTTCGCCGCGGGCGACGCGCTGGCGGATTTCGTGCAAGAGGTCGTCGATTTGCCCCCTGGTCGGCCGCACGCTGATCTCCGGATCGAGCAGTCCGGTCGGCCGGATGATCTGTTCGACGACCTGCTCGCTGACCTGAAGTTCCCAGGGGCCTGGTGTCGCCGAAACGTAGATGACCTGGTTGATCCGGTCGAGGAACTCCTCGAAGGTCAGTGGCCGATTGTCGCGCGCTGAGGGGAGACGGAAACCGTACTCGACGAGCACGTCTTTCCGCGAACGACGACCGTGGTACATGC
>BEID01000407.1 GCA_002898975.1 bacterium HR27
GATCTACACCAAACTCCGCTACGAGCGGATGCGAGGTGGGACGCCAGGGATCGACTATTACGACCTGCCGAACGTGCCGCATACGATGTACTTCTATCTCGGTTACGCCATCCATGGGGCCTACTGGCACAACAACTTCGGCCGGCCGATGAGTCACGGGTGCGTGAACCTGCCCCTGGATGCGGCAGCGTGGCTGTATGACTGGACACCGGTCGGCACTGTCGTGTGGATTCACCCCTAACCCGCACGAGCGATGATGTACCCTGCTCGGTCGGTGCAGAGAGGAGTAGGGGCTGGTGAAGCGCTCGCTCGGGCTGTTGCTGGTCGGAGTTCTTCTGCTCGCGTCCTGCCGGAACCTTCTCGTGAAGCCAACGCCGACCGAAGCCGGGGTTCTCGCACCGACAGCGACACCCGTGCCGGAGCCGACGCCGACGACGCTGATCTTGCCCACGCCCTCGATGACAGTCCCAACCGTCGGGGCCTGCTCGAGCGAGCGCGTGCTGGAGCTGTACCGCTCGTTTTTGGAAGCGTTGAACGCTGGTGATCTGCCTACTCTTCGCACCTTCATTGGGCTCGAAGCCGATACAGGCGGAACGGTTCGGTGGTTTGCGGTCGTCCCGCGAGAGCCGGAACTACTGAGTACCGGCCTCTTCACCGAGCGCCCAGAAGGCTTTCTCGACTGGGTCGGCCGGCGCGTAGCCGTGCACGAACGGTGGAACGTGCTGGAGTTCGTCCGGTTCGAGCCGTCCGGTGACAGCAGCATGCTCGTGACGGCTGCACTGCTCCGCGAGGCCGATGACTTCATCGCCAAACCGTTTCTCGCTCAGGTCGAGTTCGATTGCCGTGCTGGCGTCGTTCGCTCGCTGGTGGCCGGTGCGGTGGGCGCCGAGGCGTTGCCGGCTTCTCCGAGCGAGCTGCTCGCGGAAGCGCTCGCCCAACGGCCACTGCGTCCTCCCGAGGTGACAGCGCCTTGCCCGCGCAGTGCCTGGGCCTTCGGCAATGCAGTCGGCGACGGCCCGGTGTATCTCGCGGTGGGACCGGATGCGGTCGTCAATCTGCCGGATCACGACACCAGTTCGGCCGCACAGCTTGGCCTGCACGTCTTCGTCTCAGCGAGCGAACGTGGGCCTATTCTGCTACGCCTCTTCACCCTCGCTGACGAGGTGCTCGTACCACTCGGTCCAGGGGGAACCGCCGTCTTCCTTGCACCTTCTGGTGTGGGCCAGCGTTCGACCACGCTCCTGCCCGTATTACCGCAGGCTGGTTGCTACGTGCTCCAGGCCGATGGGGCGACCTGGCAGCAGTCGATCGTGTTCGAAGTCATTGGAGAGTCGTTGGCCACGCTCGCTCCACAGCTCGCCGATGTCACGTTGCCCGCTGATCTGCAGCCCGTCTCGGCCTGGCGCGATGATCCGGAGACGGTGCGGGTGGGGCTCGTTGGAGCGACGCTCGTCGCGCGATTGAGCATCGGGGTCGGAGGACCGGGGGTACCGGATATCGGGGCGGGCCAACGCTGCGAGCGAGTGGCCGAACGGATCGAGCTCTGCTGGGTGCCTCATCCGGTGTGGGGATGGCCACAAACCGCTGTGTGGGACGATGGCATGCGACGCTATCAGTTGGTCGTGCTGGCCGGTAACCGCGATGCGTGGAACGTCGATGACCTGCAGACTGTCGTGCGGCGACTCAGCTTACCGGAGGAACCGCAGAACCTGCTGCGCAGCGGTGGGGAATGAGTCGGTCTCCTCGAATCACGTACTCTCGCGCCAGCTGCATGACAAGGAGAAAATGCGGGTGAAACGGAGGGTGGAGCGGTGGAGTGCGATCTTCTCATCCGGAACGGCAGGGTCATCGATGGGACAGGGAATCCGTGGTTCTGGGGCGATGTGGCTGTACGGGGCGACCGGATCGTCGCGGTCACTCCGCCGGGGCGTCTCGCGCCAGAGGAGGCTCGTAAGGTCGTCGATGCCAGTGGGTGCGTCGTCTGTCCTGGGTTCATCGACATCCAAAGCCACTCCATCTACCCGCTCATGCGGGATGGCCGGTCGGTGTCGAAGATCGCGCAAGGCGTGACGACTGAAATCATGGGTGAGGGTTGGACGCCGGCACCGTTCGGCGGGCGTATCCGGGAGCCGATTCCGCGTGCCTACTTCGCGACGCGTTTGCCGGAGTGGGAAGAGCGAGCCCGCCAGTGGCGTCGCTTTCGTGACTGGCTCGAGGCGATGGTGGAACGCGGTGTAGCACCCAACATCGGCGCGTTCGTCGCTGGCGGCACCGTGCGGGAATATGTGAAGGGGTACGACATGACCCCTGCCTCGGCTGACGAGCTGGCCGCCATGCGACGGCTCGTCGCCGAGGCGATGGAGGATGGCGCTTTCGGCGTGGCCTACGCCCTGATCTATCCGCCGGATACTTATGCCTCGACCGAGGAGATCGTCGCCATCTGCCGAGAGGTGCGGCGCTTCGGTGGCCTGTACATCACACACATCCGGAGCGAGGCGGGGCGACTGTTCGAGGCACTCGAGGAAGCGATCCGGATCGGCCACGAGGCGGACATTCCGGTGGAGATCTACCATCTCA
>BEID01000408.1 GCA_002898975.1 bacterium HR27
CGAGCCCGCCCAGTGCAGCAGCCTGCGCGATGGCCTCCTCGTCCCGTCGCGCGCGCAGACAGCGGATCAGCAGGCAATGCGTCGTCAGGAGCCGCGAGAGAACCCGTTCGAGGAGGGGGTCGTCGACGGCTGGGCACGGTGGCAGTGTCCTCAGCAGCGCGTGGGCGACTTGCTGCACGCGTGGCGACGACTGTCCCCGGTGCGGCAGTGCTGGGATCCAGATGCGTGTTCTCGGGGTTGGACGCGTTCGTGTTCCGTCCGGAAAGTGGATGCAACCACGGCCGATGCCGAGCAGCGCACCCGACGGGCAGTGTGCCGCCAGGTCATCGCCTACCGCCAGCTCGATGCCGTCCGGCGGCAGCAGGCCGCCTGGTGCGACGAGCGAGATCCACCGCGAGCCGTCCGTCAGGTAGACTGCGCGCGGGTAGGCCGCGACGACGCGCAGCACGCGGGGAGGCCCGAAGAGGAGCGGCAGCATCTGACTCGAGACCGAGCGGAGGGTCAGAGATCGAGCATTGGCGCCCGTCGTACCCGACAGTGGTTGCACAGTGGATAGATCGAGAGCCGCTGAGGGGCGGCTCGCCGGCCGAGCAGGAGTGAGGGGATCGTCCATGAAGCCACCGCGCTTTCGCTATACAGCGCCCGAGCGTCTCGACGAAGCGCTCGCTGTGCTCGCAGAGCTGGGCGACGAGGCCAAACCGCTCGCGGGAGGCCAGAGTCTCGTTCCCATGCTCAACATGCGTCTGGCCCGGCCGAGCGTGCTCGTCGACCTCAACAGGATACCGGAACTGGACGGCATCGAACTCGTTGACGGGTACCTGCGGATCCGGGCGATGACGCGCCACCGCGCGGTCGAACGTTCCTCAGTGGTGGCGCAGCATCAGCCATTGCTGAGCGAGGCGATCCGGTACGTGGGACATCTCCCGATTCGCACGCGGGGAACCGTCGGTGGCAGCATCGCCCACGCTGACCCGGCAGCTGAGCTCCCGGGCGTGCTGCTCGCGCTGGACGGGGCGGTCGAGCTGCTCAGCCAGCGAGGGGAACGGGTGGTGCCAGCCGCGGAGTTTTTCGTCGATCTCTTGACGACCGTCGCTGCACCGGACGAACTGGTGACCGCTGTGCGCTTCCCAGTACTGCCCCCGAACAGTGGAACGGCGTGGCTCGAGGTGGCGCGGCGGCACGGTGACTATGCTCTGGTGGGTGTCGGTGCCGTCGTCACGATCGCGAGCGATGGGCGGACGATCGAGGAGGCACGACTGAGCTTTATCGGAGTGAGCGTCACGCCGGTGCGCGCGCGGGCGGCTGAAGCGGCGCTGCGTGGTCAACCGGTGGCACCGGACACCTGGCGAGCAGCGGCGGTTGCTGTGCGGGAAGAGCTGGATCCGACTAGCGACATTCACGCTTCAGCGGCCTATCGACGCTCCATCGCCGGCGTGCTGGCCGAGCGGGCACTCGCACTGGCGGCGCAGCGAACGCAGGAGGGAAGAGAGCGATGACGGCGGTGGGTAGCGAGCGCCGGACGATCCGGGTGACCGTGAACGGTACCTTGCACGAACGCGAGGTGGAAGCGCGCCTGCTTCTGTCCGACTTTCTGCGGCACGAACTGGGGCTGACGGGCACGCATGTCGGCTGCGAGCACGGGGTGTGCGGTGCCTGCACCGTGTTGCTCGACGGTGAGCCGGTGCGGAGCTGCCTGCTGTTCGCGGTGCAGGTCGACGGGCACGCGATCGAGACGGTCGAGGGACTGGCTCGGAGCGAGGGCGAACTGCACCCCCTGCAGCGCGCCTTCTGGGAGAAGCACGGACTCCAGTGCGGCTACTGCACGCCAGGCATGCTGATGGTGCTGAAGGCTTTCCTGGCGGAACACCCGGATCCGACGGAGGAAGAGATCCGGGAGGCGATCTCCGGCAATCTCTGCCGGTGCACCGGTTATCAGAACATCGTCGAGGCTGCCCGCTACGCGGCGCAGCTCTTGCGATCGAGCTGACGAGGGTTGGAGGCGAGCGATGCCGACCCGCTTCTTCGGTGAACCGATCAAGCGCGCTGAGGATCCCCGCTTGCTGACCGGGCATGGGCGCTACGTCGACGATATCGATTTGCCGGGTCAGCTCCACGTGGCCTTCGTGCGCAGTCCGCTCGCACACGCGCGGATCCGTGCCATCGACGTGACGGCTGCTCAGGCGCTACCGGGAGTGGTGGCAGTCTGGACCTACCAGGACATCGGGCCGTGCCAGCGGCGCATGCCGGTGCTTATTCCGCATCCAGACCTGACGCACCCATACACCCGCTACGCGCTGGCGAAGGATGAGGTCAACCACGTCGGCGAACCGGTTGCCATGGTGATCGCCGAGAGCCGATACGTGGCGGAGGATGCGCTGGAGGCGATCGTCGTCGACTGGGAAGAACTCCCGCCGGTCGTCGACATCGAGCGTGCCATCCAACCTGGAGCACCGCTCGTTCACGAGGAACTGGGTACGAACGTCGCCGCGCACTACGTGGGGATCGTCGGCGATCCGGATCAGGCGTTCGCGCGAGCTGCGCATGTCTTCCGCGAGCGCCTAGTGATCGAGCGCAGC
>BEID01000409.1 GCA_002898975.1 bacterium HR27
CGAGGAGTGGAAGCAGCCAGGGATCTGGGCGCGCCAGCTCCATCCGGAAGACCGCGACTGGGTGCTGGAGCAGTTCTGGCGGCACGAGGTGACCGGCGAACCACTGCGTCTCGAGTACCGCTTCCTGCGCAAGGACGGCGAGACGGTCTGGCTCTGGCACGAGGTGCGCGCGATCCGCAGTCCGGACGGTGCGATCGAAGGTCGCCAGGCGATTTTGATGAACATTACCGAGCGCAAGCGGATGGAGGAGGCGCTCCGGGCGGCCGAGGAACGGTTCCGCACGCTGGTCGAGCAAGTTCCGGCCGCGCTCGTGATTCTCGATCCGCACGCGCAGTGGCTGCCGGACGGCCTGCCCGGTTACCGGACGCTCTACGCGAGCCCACGCATTTTCGACCTCACCGGCTATACACCGGAGGAGTGGGAGCAGCTGGGTATCCTGGCCCGATCGGTGCATCCGGATGATCGGCCGGCTCTGCTGGAGTTCCTGCAACGCGTCGAGGCGACCGGCGAGCCAGCGAACCTGGAGTACCGGTTCGTCCGCAAGGATGGCCAGATCGTCTGGCACCGGCTCGGCATCTGGCCGCTCCGGGCTGCGGACGGAGCGGTGTCGCACTGGCATGCACTCATGCTCGACGTTACGCGGGAGAAGGAAGCTGAGCGGGCGTTGCGGGAAGCGGAAGAGCGCTATCGCAACCTCGTCGAACAGCTTCCGGCAGTCGTCTACGTGGAAGGCGTGACGCCGGTCCGCTATCCGAACGGGCGGCTCGATCGGCCGCTCCTCTACGTGAGCCCGCAGGTCGAGGAACTGACCGGTTACCCGCCCGAAGCGCACCAGCGTGACCGCTCACTGTGGGTGCGTGCCATTCATCCGGACGACTACCAGCGGGTGCGCCAGGAAACGCGGGAGGCCTGGGCGACGGGTCGTTTCCACAGCGAGTTCCGGGTCGTCCACCGTGACGGGAGTGTCCGCTGGCTGGAAAGCACCGCGCGCCTGATCCGCGATGCCGACGGCAAGCCGGTCGCCTGGCAGGGGGTGATGCTCGACGTCACCGAACGGAAGCGGATCGAGGAAGAACTGCGGGTCGCCGAGGAACGGTACCGCTCGCTGGTCGAGCAGATCCCGGCTGCGGTGATCGTGACGGCGGCACAGCCGGTCCTGCTCCCGGACGGGACGCTCCACTATCCCATTACCTACGTGAGCCCACGGATCGAAGAGGTGACTGGCTTCACGCGCGAGGAGTTCGAAGGAACACCTGGTCTCTGGTTCAGCCGGATGCATCCGGAGGACCAACCACGGGTCTTCGTGGAGGCGCAGCGGACCGACGAGACGGGCGAACCGTTCCAGGTCACCTTCCGCTGGCAACACAAGGACGGTCGCTGGATCTGGCTCGAGAACCGGGCCGTCATGATGCGGGACACACAGGGACAACCGCTCTTCTGGCATGGTCTCTTGATCGACGTCACCGAGCGGAAACGGACCGAGCAACTGCTGGTGACCCAGACGACGCTCCTGCGGCTCATCGCGGAAGGCGCACCGCTGAGCGAGGTGCTGGAACTCCTGTGTGCGCTGGTGGAGGAACAGGCGCCGGGTCTTCGCTGCTCCGTGTTGCTGCTCGGTTCGGACGGCCGGTTGCACCACGGCGCTGCCCCGAGCCTGCCGCCGGAAGCGATGCGGTCGATCGAGGGTCTGGCGATCGGGCCGGAGGCCGGAAGCTGCGGGACCGCTGCTTACCTCAACCAGCCGGTCTACGTGACCGATACGCGCACCGACCCACGGTGGGCGGACTGGCGCGATATTGCCGAGCGCTTCGATCTTCGTGCGTGTTGGTCGACACCGATCCGGGACGCGAGCGGCGGTGTCCTCGGTACGGTGGCGCTCTATGCGAGCGAGGCACGCGCTCCGCGACCGGAAGAGGAGCGGTTGCTCGAACTCGCGACGCAGCTCGCTGCGCTGGCGCTGGAGCACTGGCGCGAGTCGGAAGAACTCCGCCACCGCGCCTTCCATGACCCGCTAACTGGTCTGCCGAACCGCCTGCTGTTCCTCGACCGGCTCGAGCACGCCCTGGCGCGAGCAGAGCGGGACGGTGGTATCGCGGTCCTCTTTGTCGACCTGGACGACTTCAAGCGCATCAACGACACCTGGGGACACGGAGCCGGCGACCTGGTGCTCCAGGAGGTCGCTCGACGGTTGGTTCGGAACGTGCGCGCCGGTGACACGGTCGCCCGGTTCGCTGGCGACGAGTTCACCGTGCTCCTCGAGGGTGTCTCCGATCCCGACGAAGTACGGCGCGTCGCTGAGCGGCTCATCGCCGCGCTGGCTGAGCCGATCGATTTCGAACTCGCGACCGCACGCGTCAGCCTTTCGGTCGGGGCAGCGCTCGGCATCGGCTCACCGCTCCCGGACAGCGGCACGCTGCTCCTCGCTGCCGATCAGGCGCTCTACCGGGCGAAGCGACGCGGCAAGAGCTGCGCGGAACTCGTTCTGCTCGGCCCGCAGGTTGACCGTACCGGCGCGTGAACGGGGTGGTCGGTGATAAACGAGCGACGAGCGCGATGGGGATGGCGGTTTCTCGGCG
>BEID01000410.1 GCA_002898975.1 bacterium HR27
CCGACACTGCTCTTGAGGACGATCCGCTCGATGCGTGTCGGATCGACTGGCCGACCGTCCAGGTCGACGAACCGGTAGTGAATCGTTGTCTCGGTGTCGTAGCCGGCTTGGAGGATCCGGCGCTTGGGGACGAGGATCGTGCGGGTGGCGGCGAACGAGTCATCGTTCCACCGCGCGAAGGTCGCGCGGAGGTTCGGGGTGACGACCGAGCGACTCACCGAGATCTGGTAGCTTCCTGGCTCATCGAAAGGAATCGTCACGGAGCCGTCCGGACCAGTGAAATACTGCTGGCCAGCCGCTTCGACGAGGACTCCAGAAAGCGCCGGTACCGTCCGGATCTCGAGCACGGCCGGTGCGATCGTGATCGACGTCGAAGCGGCTGCTGGAGCCAGGGAAAGCGAACCGGGATAGATGACTGTCAAGGTGTGACGGCCGATGGGCAGCGCATCGGTCAGGAGAAACTGGGCGGCACCGGCAAAGTTCGTTCGAGCCCGGCGCACCGGAACGCCGTCGACGAAAAGCTGGAGGACTTCGTTGGCGACTGCACCGTACAGTTCACCACTCGGCCCAGTCAGGCGCGCGATCACTGTGAACCGCTCGCCGACCGCTACGCTCGCCGGTGCGTCGATCACGATCGCCGTCGGGCGTACTGTCGCTTCGTCTGCGCGCAGCGGTGCTGTCCAGAACAGCGTCAGCAGGACGAGCACCGGAGCGAGCAGCAGGAACCGTCGAGTCATCGCCGAGGTCCTTTCGCGCCGCGACGCGACCAGCGAAATCGCTTGGGTAGCCAGTTGCCGAGCAACCTGA
Organism: bacterium HR27; assembly: GCA_002898975.1. Lineage (GTDB taxonomy): Bacteria > Chloroflexota > Chloroflexia > Thermomicrobiales > Thermomicrobiaceae > Thermomicrobium. The sequence goes on from BEID01000410.1 coordinate 808, forward strand.
TCCGTCCGGTCGGGACGAGGAATGCGACGATGCCGATACCTGCGGCGAGACTGTAGAGGCCGTAGACGGCACTCCGACGTGGTTGTGGAGGCGGCGGTGGTGGCGGCCAGTCCCAAGGAATGAACGTCGGCGCTCGCGGCGGACTCTCAAAATCGAAGGCGTTCATGATACTGGTCGCTGCCGCGTCGCGGGTGGCGAGCGGCTCGAGATCCCAGTTTTCCTCGATGAACTTCAGGATCGACGTGAAGTCGTACGTCGTCGAATCGATGAAGCCGCGCTTCGCGTACGGACTGACGAGGAACGCAGGGACACGAAAGCCATAACCGTACTCGTCCACCTGGGGTGGTGGGACGTGGTCGTACCAGCCTCCCCAGTCGTCATAGGTCACCATGAAGGCAGACTGGTACCAGTAGGGACTGCGCATGAGGGCCTGGATGAGCGAGCGGACGAAGCGCTGTCCGGCCTGGATGCTGCCGGGAGGGTGCTCGCTCGCTCCAGAGGGGACGATATAGGCGACTTCGGGAAGCGTCCCATTCTGGAGGTCGGTGAAGTACTCGTCGAGCGGAACGATATGCCCGAAGAGGTTCGGATCGTCCAGATAGCGTGGTATGGCGAGCAACGGACACCAGACCACCTGGGCGGCGCGTGGTCCAGCGATATCGGTCCGTGTCCGGTAGGTGATCGAAGGATCGTAGTTCTGGATGTAGAACTTCCATGTGACCCCGGCTTCTTCGAGTCGATCGTAGATCGTCACGATGTCGTTCGGGAAGCCATCGGCTGGAATGCTATTCTTCTCCCCCCCAGGGACACCAGCGATCCAGTACATGTGGTTCCAGACGCTTCCACCGTGGGCTGAACTGAAGAAGCGATCGAAGAGGACGTACTCGCTGGCGAGATTCCAGTAATAGGGCAGGTCTCGACCGTCGTAATAGCCCATCGCGATACGTCCGTCGTGATTGCGTAGCCGGAGTGCCCAGATGAAGCCGTTCATCCGACCGCCGTTGTACTGGCGACGGAATGTGACGCTGCTATGGTCGAGGTCCTCGATCGGGAGATTGCCGATGTGGAAGGGTTCGACGCAGTCGCTGGCGGGATCCGTCGGATCGAGTGGCATGCAGGTATCGGGTGGGATGCCGTCGGCTCCAGGATAGGTCCCGAAGTAGTTATCGAAGGTGTGGTTTTCCTGCATCAGCACGATGAAGTGGCGGATCGGTGTGTTGGGCTCGCGGCTCGCAGCGGACGCTGATCCTGTTGCGAGGGCGAGCGAGCTCAGCACTGCGAGCAGAAGCGTGACGCGGAGTCGGGTCATGGGCGCACCTCGTAGATCACGATAACCGGTAAATCGATTGGCTGGCCGTCCGCATCGAATGTCCGGATGCTTTCGGTATGGACGACACGGCCGTGATACCGTCGGGCATAAGTGAGGAGTTTCTCGGAGAAAAACGGCGAGCGGTTAGCCGAATAGGCATCCCAAACGATGTATTGGATCTCCCCATTCCGCAAACGGAGATCAGGGTTAACGACGGGTTCATAGGTCGGGTTACGGTGCAGCGGGTTGGGGCTCACCGACAGTCCATAGGCCTTGCGATGCCCGTAGAACTGGAGGATATTGGCCATCGACGGACCGATGGTGAGTAACTGTGCCCCCTGTGGCGTGTGCGCGTCGACCCATGCTCCGGCTTCACGACCACCCGGGACGCCGCCTGAGCCAGCCAGGAAGGTCCCGTTCGCGGCTGCGTGGAGTTGTGCTGTCGTCGAGAACG
>BEID01000411.1 GCA_002898975.1 bacterium HR27
GCGACCTTCACGCCGGTAGCCGGCAACCGCTACCGGACCGACGCGCAGGGCGTGCCGTCGCAGACGGCCGGTGTGAGTCAGGGGTTCATCGAGGTCTCGAACGTCGATCTCACGCAGACCTTGACGGATATGCTGGCAGCGACACGCAGTTATCAGCTCGCGGCACGCACCTTACAGCTCGCCGATGAGACGCTCCGGCTGGCAGTGAACTCGGTGGGCCGTGTGAGCCAGGGATGAGGTGAGCAGCGATGGAAGCGTTGTACTTCCCGGCAGTCAGTGGCGCCCGTGCTCAGCAGGTCCGGCTCGATACGATCGCGCACAACCTGGCGAACCTGGAGACCGACGGATTCAAAGCAGTGCGCGCCGAGTTCGCGGCGGTACCGCCGCAACGGTACCTCGTTGCACGGGCAGGCGAGGCCGTCCTCGGCCCGGTGAGCATCGGTTCCGGAGTGGAAGTGATCGGCACGACCCGCCACTACACGCTGGGGCCGATCGAGGTCACCGGTGATCCGTTCGACCTCACCCTGAGCGGGCCCGACACCTTCCTCGCCACGCAGCTGCCCGATGGCACGGTCGCTTACCGCCGGAGCGGACGCCTGAGTCTCGATGCTGCCGGCCGGCTCGTCTTCGACGACGGAAGCATCCTCCAACCACCCATCACCATTCCGGCCGGAGCGCAGCTCGACCGGATCGAGCCGGACGGCACGATCATGGTGCGCACTGCTGACGGAACAGGATCGCAGGCGATCGGTCGCCTCCAGCTCATACGCTTCCCGAATCCCCAGGGACTGCTCGCAGCTGGGCAGGGTCGCTGGCTGGCGACCGAGGCAGCCGGTCAGCCAGAAACCGGCGTCCCAGGAGAAGCCAACTGGCCACCGGTGCTCAGCGGTGTCCGCGAGCATTCCAACGTCGACCTCGTCGACCAGATGACCCAGCTCATCATGGCCCAACGTGCCTACACGGCGAACCTGCGCGCCCTGCAGACGATCGACGAACTCGTCGAGATCGCCACGCGCTTGCGGCAGTAGCAGGAAATCGAGCACGGCCCCTTCAGAGCCATCCGAGCTTTGCCGATAGAGTAGGATGAGCGGCGAACGGCCGCAGTGAGAGCGAACCCGAGGGAAGGGACGATGGTCAACCAGGTCGGGAACGTCTGGCACGATCCCTCGATCCAGCGGGTCGAGACGCCCGAGCAGCAACAGGCGCGCCAGCCGGTCGCTCCGCCGACTCGTCCGGATCGCCCGTCACACGCAGCGGAGTTGTCTCCGGAACTCCAAGAGGTGCAGCGGGCGATCGAGGTAGTGCGGCAAGCACCAGACGTGCGCGAGGGGCGCGTCGCAGCGATCCGGAAACTCCTGGAGACCGGGCGCTACCAGGCGCCGCTCGAAGCGGTTGCTGCACGAGTGGCGAACGAACTCCGGCCGACGCTCGAGCGCGAGTAGACGCTGGAGGCGAGCATGAGGAAAGGGCCGCACGCAGGCGGCGGCGAAGAGCTGGCCGCTGTCGGTGAGCTTTTGGCTGCCTTGACGCAGGCGCTCGTTGCGGGGGATCCGGAGGAGATCACCGCACTCGCACGCCTGCTGGAGCAACGAGCGAGCACGCTCGGGCCGGTGGATGCAGATCCTGCTCGCCTCTCAGCGATCGCCGTGCTCCGCGAGCGGACAGCGTTGCTCGTCCAGACGCTCTTCCACACCACCGACCAGTTCCTCGCCCGCGCGCTGGAGTGGCAAGCACGGAGCCAACGCTACCACCCCGGGCGTGGGACATCCGGGTCGAAGCCATCGATCGGTGACGAGACACTCGCGCGTGTCACGGGTTACCGTAACGGCCTTTCCGACCTGCGAGCCTAGGACTTCAGCGCATGCAGCACGTTGCCGATCCATATCGATAGCGAACCGGAACGGAAGGGCGGCACGGCATGGTCTTTCGAGCACTGGAGACAGCGTTCCGTGGGTTGATGGCGCAGCAACGCGCTGTCGATACCACGAACCACAACATCGCCAATGCCAACACGCCGGGATTCGCGCGCCAGCGCGTGACTCTGGTACCGAGTGCTCCCTACACCGTGCCCGCCTTCAACCGTTCCGGACTCGCTGGGCAGGTCGGGACCGGTGTCCTGGTGGCGACGATCACGCGGGTCCGCGAGTCGGTCTTCGACCAGCAGTACCGCGTACAGTCGCAAGCGCTCGGTGAGAGCGCGACGCTGGTCGATGGATACGCGCAGATCGAGGCGGTGTTCAACGAGCCGACCGGCTCGGGGCTGGGAGCCCTGCTCGACCGCTTCTGGCGAGCCTGGCAGGCAGTGAGCAACCAGCCGGAAGACCTGGCGGCACGAGCCGCCCTGGTTCAGGACGCCACGACGCTCGCGACGAATCTCAACCGGATGCGGACGCAGTTGCAGGAACTCCAAAGCGACACGGTGGCGAAGCTGACGCTCCAGGTGAGCGAGGTGAACAGCATCGCGCAGCGAGTGGCAGCGCTCAACCAGCAGATCGTCGCCGCACTCGCGACTGGTCAGACACCGAACGACCTCATGGACCAGCGTGACCT
>BEID01000412.1 GCA_002898975.1 bacterium HR27
TGTCGTAGACGACGACGTCGTATCCGGCCTCTTGCAGCGCCCGTACCGTGAAGGAGCCGACGTACCCTGCTCCACCCGTTACCAGGACTCTGAAGGACGACATCCTGCGATCTCCTCCTCACGAGCAGCGTGCGGCCGCGATGGTTGCCCAGGCTGCCTGTTCGTCGGCCAGCTGCGGCAGCGGCTGCTCCCAATCCGCGAACCAGTCAAGGATGCGGGCGAGATCGTCGGTGGGCACCTCAGCGAGTCGCTGTACCGAGCCATAGCGCGGATCGTCGCACCGCACGGCGACGATCTTGTCGTCGCCGCTGGCTCGCCGGAGCAACCCGACCGGGCGAACGGTCACGCGCGTCCCGGTCGGCAGTGGCGCGCTGGCCAGGACGATGACGTCGAGCTCGTCATCGTCGGAAGGATTGTACGTGCCCACGAGATAGCCGTAGTTCGCCGGCCATGGCCGCCGTGCATGCGGATGCGGGAACGTGCGCCACGTCCCAGTGGTCCGGTCATAGACGTGGCGGACGACCGAACCGGCTGGATCTTCGATCACGGCTACGAGGCAGTCAGTGGATCGATGGGAAGGTCGTCGCTCGCACCCCATTCTGCCCAGGATCCGTCGTAGACGCGGACGTTCGGAAAATCGAGCAGGCGCAACGAGACGTAGCTGATCGCCGCGTTCGGGCTGTGGAGACCAGTCACCAGAACGCGTTGCGCGTGCTGGAGACCAGCTGCCCGGTACAGCGCTGCGAGTTCTTCCGGTGGGCGAAACGCGACCGGAGGGTCACCGGCGAGGAGCGACGGCCAGGGAACGGAGACCGAGCCGGGAATGCGGCCTCGTCGCAGGCGCCCCTGCCACGTTTCCGCGAGTTCCGCTGCGCTGCGGTTATCGACGATCCGTGCCGCTGGATCCTCGAGCGCTGCCAGGACATCGGGCAGTTCCGCCAGCACCTCGTACCGGAGCTCCGCCCGGAACGTCCCGGCCGGTGCAGCCGGTGGGAGATGGCGCGTGACCGGCAAGCCAGCCGCAACCCAGGCAGCGAAGCCGCCATGGAGCAGGCGGACACGGTCGAAGCCGACGGCATTGAGGAACCAGAACCACCGGCAGGCGCCGCGCCCGTCGCCACGCTCGTAGACGACGACCTCGTCAGTCGCATTCAGCCCGATCTCTCGCAAGAGCTGGCTGCGCCGCGGTTCGCCGACCAGCATCCCATAGACCTCGTTGTGCACTTCGATCGTGTCCTGCCACCAGACGTGACGAGCACCCGGCAGATGGCCGGCGAGATAGTCGCGCAGGGGACTCGCATCCAGGACGACGAGTCCTGGTTCGCCGAGACGATCTCGGAGTTCGCTGACTTCGACGAGATACCGGCCACCCGGATAGCTCGCCGCCGGCGCGAGCGATACGGCGGCGACACGACGCCGACAGCCACCCACGATGAGTCCACCGACCTCGAACAGGAACGAGCGCCGCGTCAGTTGCATCGCCGCTCCAGTTCACCGGTACAGTCCAGGACGTGAGGGAACGAGAGCAACTCGTTCCGCTCATCGCCCGCTCAATCCTACCGGGAGCGGTCAGCGGATCGCGTAGTCGATCGAGACCGAGACGACGACGGTCGTTTCACCGGCAGGAACCGGGGCCACCTCGACAGCATCCCGCGCCGCAGGCACCGGAACAGGTGGAGCCGAGACCGACTCGACGATCCGCAGCGGCTCACCCAAGCCGACTCCCGCGAGCTGAGCGAGCTGCGCCGCCTTGTCGTGCGCGTCACGGACAGCGAGCTCACGCGCCTGACGGAGCGCAGCAGCCGGGCTCGAAACCGAAAAGCTCACCTGCTGGACGACGTTCGCCCCAGCCTGGACTGCTTGTGTCAAGACCTGACCGACCCGGTCGACCGGTTGCACCTGGACGTCGATCAGCTGCGTGACGCGATAGCCCGTGACCGGTGCACCGGGTTGCTGCCAGTCGCGCTCGACCGAGATCGTGTAGAGAACGGTCTTGATCGAGTTGTCGGGGATTCCGGCTTGCCGGAACACAGCGAGCACCGCGGTCATGCGGTTGGCGACAGCCTGTTGCGCGGCGGCTGCGTCCGGGTCGAAGACCTCGACACCGAGTGTGAGCGTCGCGCGATCGGGAGGAAGGGTCACCCTGCCCTCACCCGAAACACTGATGACGCGCTCGCGCGTCGCACTCTCCTGAGCAGCCGCTCCCTCCTTCGGTGGCAACGAGCTGAAGGCGTTGAGAACCAACCCGAGCACAGCCAGCGATGCGAGCACGCCGATACCGGTGAGCCACCTTTGTCTCATTTCCCGCCATCCTCTCGAAACGACTCCGTTCCTGTTCCGAGAGAAAGACGACAGAGGGCTCCGCGCGGTTCCGATCGGGTCATGGCAGGTGCGTGGACTGCTGCGGCCGCCGCACGAGCGGGAGCAGGAAGCCGATGAGGAGGCCGAGGACAGTAACGATCGTCAAGACAGCGATCGCCCCATACAGGACGAATCGTCCGGCTGCTCCGAGCCGCAGGCTCGTCTCGTGTCCTTC
>BEID01000413.1 GCA_002898975.1 bacterium HR27
GCGGTGGCGGGAGCGGCCGTCCTGGCTCCAGCTCGCTCGGCTGCCAGCGATCGCGCGTCTCGCGCGGCGTAGGCCGGTAGCGCAACACCTCGTGCCCGCCCGTCTCCGGCCCAGGCTCGATGGTGATCGCACCGAAGAGTGGCTCCTGGTATCCGAGCAAGCTATGGAGTCGTTCGCTCGAGAAGGGCAGGATGGGAGCGAGCAGCACCTTGATCGAGTCGATCGCGCGCAAGGCGACGAAGATCGTCGTCGCCGCTGCCTGCCGATCCTCGCGGATCTGGAACCACGGTGCCTTTTCGTCCAGGTAACGGTTGACTTCGCGGGCGAGCGCCATCGCCTCGCGCTGCGCCGCTTTGAGCTCGACGCGCGCATAGAGGTCACCGACGCGCTGGAAACCGGTCGCGACCTGCTCGAGCAGGATCCGGTCGCGTCCATCGAAGTCGCCGGGTTCCGGCACGCGACCCTCGAAGCGGTTCTGCACGAACGTCAGGATACGATGGACGAGATTCCCCCACGTCGCCAGGAGCTCGTTGTTGTTGCGTTCCACGAACCCCTGCCAGGTGAACTCGCTGTCGCGCGTCTCCGGCGCAATGCTAGTGAGGTAGTCGCGCAAAGGATCCGGCGCGTACCGCGAGAGAAAGTCAGGAACCCAGATAGCCCAATTGCGGCTGGTCGAGAACTGCTGCCCTTCGAGGTTCAGGAACTCGTTCGCCGGGATGTCGTAGGGCAGGTTGAGCGACTCGTCATAGCCCATGAGTTCAGCCGGCCAGATGATGGCATGGAACGGGATATTGTCCTTACCGATGAAATAGTAGCCCCGTGCTGACGGATCTCGCCACCAGGCTTCCCAGGCCTCCGGCTGCCCTTCAGCGAGGGCCCACTCGATGCTGGCCGAGAGGTAACCGATCACCGCTTCGAACCAGACGTACATGACCTTGTGTTCGTAGCCTGGGATGGGCAGCGGAATACCCCATTCCAGGTCACGCGAGACGGGTCGTGGCTTGAGACCGTCCTGGATGAAGTTGCGGACGAAGTGCTGCACGTTCGGTCGCCAGTGCGTCTGACGATCGAGGTATGCCAAGAGCCGATCGGTGAAGGCCGGCAGATCGAAGAAGAAATGCTCGGTCTCGCGCGGAACCGGGCGCTGACCGCACAGACGGCAGCGTGGCTCGATGAGATCGATCGCATCGAGTGTCCGCCCGCAGTTATCGCACTGGTCACCGCGAGCGTTCGGATAGCCACAATAGGGGCACGTACCCTCGACATAGCGGTCAGGCAGGAAACGCCGGTCGTTCTCGCAGTAGAGCTGGACCTGGGTCTGCGTGAAGATGTAGCCGCGCTCGTAGAGCGTTCGAAAGATGTCCTGGGCGACCCGGAAGTGATTGGCAGTGTGCGTGTGCGTGAACAGGTCGAACGCGATGCCGAGTTGCTGGTACGTCTCGAGGAACCGACGATGATACCGCTTGAAGATATCCTCCGGCGTCACCCCTTCACGCTCGGCTGCGACGGTGATCGGTGTGCCATGCGCATCGCTGCCGCTGACCATGAGCACGCGATTGCCGCGAAGCCGGTGATAGCGTGCGAACGTATCGGCCGGAATGTAGACCCCAGCGACGTGCCCCAAATGGAGGTCTCCGTTGGCGTACGGCCAAGCGACGAACACACCGATCGTTTCAGGCATCGCACATTGCTCCTGCTGCTCGACAACGTTCCTCGCTTCGCCTCTCGATTAAAGCAGATCGCGCGTCTAGCTCGCGCCGCCCATGCGGAAACGGGACGGAGTATCCTGAGCATGCTCGATCCAGATCGGCAGTGGGAGCGGAGGGAGCCGCAAGATGCAGCGAGTCTATCCAGCGCATCGTGAAGCCGACGTCGTCTTGCGCGATGGAAGCACCGTGCACGTGCGCCCCGTTCGACCCGAGGACGAGCCAGCGATCCGCAAGTTCTACGAAGGGCTCTCGGCAGAAGCACGCAAGCTCCGCTTCTTCGGCGAGGCGATCGACCTCGCCAAAGCGGCCCAGGAGGACGCTTCGGTCGATTATCGGGACGACTTCACCTTGATCGCCGAGGCTGGCCCGACGCACCGGATCGTCGGGGTCGCGACGTACCGCAAGCTCGACGGTGATCGCGTTGAAGTCGCGCTCGCCGTCGCCGATGACTATCAGGGACGCGGGTTGGGGACCATCCTCGTCGGGCAGCTGGCCGAGATCGCCGATGCGAACGGCATCCGCGTCTTCGTCGCCTGGGTGCTGCCGGAGAACTACCGCATGATCCAGGTGTTCCGCGACCTCGGTGTTCCCGTCGAAATCCGAACCGGTATCAGCGAAATCGTCGTCACCTTCCCGACATCGCTCACGCCGGAAGCGATCGAGCGCTTCGAGCGGCGCGAGCAAATCGCTGCCGCACACGCGGTCGAGGCGGTTCTCTGCCCGAAGACGGTCGCGGTGATCGGAGCTTCCCGGCAGCGTGGAACGGTCGGTGGCGAACTCTTCCATAACTTGCTGGAATACGGGTTCAATGGGCCAGTGTTT
>BEID01000414.1 GCA_002898975.1 bacterium HR27
GTGACGGCATGGTCCCGGTTCGGATGATGCCGGCCGGGGGTGTGACGATTCAAGCTTGTTGCGGCGCTTGTTGCGGACTGTGTTGTGGTACTATAGGCGAGGAAAGGGATGCTCGTCGGCATCTTCCCGGAGGGAACGCGCAGTCCGACCGCCACGCTCCAGGCGCCGCATCCCGGTGTGGGCCTTCTCATCCGACGTAACCCTGAGGTGCCGGTCATTCCGGTCGCGATCTGGGGTACGGAGGTCTTGCCGTTCAACGGCGCCAAGGGGCGCCGACCGTTACGCGGTTGGCCACGCGTTACGGTGCGGATCGGAGCGCCGATTCGGATCGCGTTGCAGGACGAGGCAGGCCGCGAACGGACAGCGCAGGAACTCGCCGATGAGGTGATGGTCGCGATCGCACGGCTCCTGCCTGAACCGTACCGCGGAGCGTATCGCGAGCGGGTGGTGCTCGGGAGTCGTGCCGTCAGACCATCCACGCCGGCAGGTACAGGGTCCCGCTGAGCGAGAATCGGCATGAGCATGGTCATTCTCGGGCCTCTGTGCACGTGGTGGCGTGGCGATCCGCTTCCCGTTCTGCCTCCCTTCCAGGGCTTCCGTGTCGAACCGGGGCGGGATGCGTGGCTGGAGCGGATCGGCGGGTACGCACCGGAGGAGTTGGCGAGGCGACGAAGCGAAGGGCATCGCCCGTATGTCGCGTTGGTCGGTCGCGAGCCGGTTGCCTACGGCTGGGTCGCGACGCAACAAGCCGAAATCGGTGCGCTCGCGTTCGCCTTCCTCGTGCCCCCGGGTGAGCGCTACCTCTGGGACTTCTTCACGTTGCCGGAATGGCGAGGCCGAGGCATCTACCCGCGTCTCCTCCAGGCGATTCTCGAACTCGAGAACGAGGCGGAGCGCTTCTGGATCGGCTACGATGCCCCGAATGCCGCCTCGGCACGCGGCATCGCGAAAGCCGGCTTTCGCGTAGTTGTCGAGATCGTACGTCTAGCCGATGGCCGGCTGGCGCTCGTCCCCGTCGGACCGGCGGAGCGAGTGGCCGCGGCTGCACGTCTCCTGGGTTTGCCGGTCGTTCCGACGGCTACCGGTGGCGACGCCACCAGCGAGCAGCGGTGACTGTACCGGCGAGGAGGGCTGCAAGCCCTCCAGCGACGATCGCCGTGCCGACCGGATCCGGGCCGGGTAGGACGACTTTCCCGTCGTCGTAGCTGAGGAACAGTTGTCCCCACTTGGTCCGGAGTGCCTCTTTAACGCGTCGTCGCCCGTGGACCGGGTACCAGTAGACATTGTGGTAGACATTCGAGGCGACGTACGACCAGGGCACCAGTGGCGAGCGGAGTAGCAGATTCTCGAGCGGCTTGAGCGGGCCGTGGTAAATGAGCTTCTGGCCCCGGCTGGCGAAGGTATCGCCGGCGACGAAGCCCCACGACTCGTTGGAGATGTCCTCGCCGATTACCTCGATCTCCCGTGGGTCGCCCACCCCGAGCCCGCGCTCGTGCGCGATGCGGATAAACGGGATGGACAGCGGGTCGAAGCCCTGGAGCTTCGCACTGATCGCGTCGATGGCCACTTGGTCAGCGCTCGCCAGGATGATGTCTTTCTCGTGTGGGCGCATCGCCCGAGGGCCAGGGCCGTCGCCCGCGAAGGTGCCGTCCATCACGGCGAAGATGCCGGGGTGTATCTCCTGCTGGATCGTCAGGAGATCGACCAGCGTCTCGTGGATCACCGCATGTGTCCAGTGACGGCGCTCGTTGAGGAGCCCGCCGAAGGCGTTCTTCATCGCGCCGGTGATCGTGGTGAACACGTGTGTCTTGACGGTCGGCAAGTGGATGATGTTGCGCCCGATGAAAAGCTTGGGAATCCGGATCCCCTCTGGGAAGATCTTGTGCAGGACGAGGAGCTCGCCCTTCGGTTCGTAGGGAACCCACTCGACGTGCGGTTCGTAGAGATGGACGTTCTCGACCCCGTACTTGTCGACGACGTACTTGTGCTTGTTGTTGCGCTCCCCTTTGTACGCATCGACGACGACGGTGCGGTTGTGGGCTGCGATGAGGTGACCATACCCATCGGCTTTCAACCGGCGGATCACGCCTTCGAGTTGCCACGGGGTTGTCGAGCAACCAGGGTACCAGGTGTCCCAGGTGATGTTGATCTTGAGGATCGTCTCGCGGTCACGCGGGAGCGCTTCGCGGTAGCCAGCCATCAACATGGCACGGCCGATATCTGCGAGTACCGTTTCCGGCGTGGTGCGGACGACCGCGACTTTACCCTTCCCAGGAAAATCGCTCATGGATCGCCTCCCGATCGTGTCGCGCTCGATCCTAGCACAGCGTTCGACGTTCGTCCTACTCGACAGAACGGGTCTTGTCCGTACACCGCTGGGGCTGCTAGGATGTGCCTGGCAGTCAGAGCGACCTGTCACCAGTGTGAGGAGACGTACGGGGAGGCTCCGGGGCGTGCAGGGGGACGCGCGTTCCTCGCCGCCATCGCGTTGATGAGCTGGGTCCTGTTGCCTCAATCGACT
>BEID01000415.1 GCA_002898975.1 bacterium HR27
GCCGCTTGAACTCCAGGACACCGGTCGCGCCGTGCCGCTTGGAGAGCTTCCCTTTCCCGTCCGGACTCAGGATGAGCGGCAGGTGACAGAGCACCGGCATCTCCCAGCCGAAAGCACGATAGAGCTGGGCATGGAGCGGCGCCGAAGGGATCCACTCTTCCGCCCGCAGGATGTGCGAGATCTCCATGGAGTGATCGTCGACGACGTTCGCCAGATGGTAGGTCGGGAAGCCGTCCGACTTGAGCAGGACGAGGTCTTGCAGCAACCGGTTCTCGTAGGTGATCTCGCCGCGCAGGAGGTCGACGATCGTCGTCTCCCCCTCGAGCGGCATCTTGAAGCGGATGACCGCTGGCTCGCCGCGTGCCAGGCGCGCTTCCACCTCCTCCGGCGGCAGGGAGCGGCAGTGCCGGTCGTAGCCGGGTGGTTCGCCGCGCGCCCACTGCTCCTGGCGCACCCGCTCGAGCCGCTCCGGCGTGCAGAAGCAGTAGTAGGCGTAGCCGTGCTCGACCAGCCAGCGGGCATGCTCCTGGTAGAGCGGCAGGCGCTGGCTCTGGACGTACGGCCCGTAGGGCCCACCGATATCAGGCCCCTCGTCCCACTCCAGACCGAGCCACTTCAACCCCTCGATGATCCCTTCGATGCTCTGTCCGACCAGCCGGGCCTGGTCCGTGTCCTCGATGCGCAGGACGAAGGCACCGCCGTGCTGCCGCGCGAAGAGCCAGTTGAAGAGCGCCGTCCGCGCCCCACCCACGTGCAGGTCACCGGTCGGGCTCGGTGCGAAGCGGACACGCACACGCTTTTCGGCCATCGGTCTCACCCTCGCTTTCCGGAGCGGCCTCGCCGCACCGGAAGCAAGTATGCAACGCTGATACGGGACGAGCGGGAACGCGTGAGGGAGCAGTATCGCCAGTGAAAAGCGAACGACGAGCCGGGATCCTCTTCGATCTCGACGGCGTGCTCATCGACAGCGAGCACGCCCACTACGAAGCGACCCGTCTGGCATTCCGCGAACGCCGGTTGCCCGAATTGTCCGCCGAGATGTACCAGGCGCTCATGCTGGGGCGTCCCGACCGCGAGGCGATCGCGGCCGGACTCGCCGCCTTGGGACTCCCCGCGCAGGAACTCGTGCCGCTCCTCGCCGCCAAGGCCCGCTTCTACCGCGAGCTCCTGCGCGACGGTGCCGTCGAGCTGCTCGAGGATGGCCTGGCCACGCTCGAGGCCGCGCTCCGCCACGGCTACCCGGTCGCGGTCGTCACCGGTGCGCTGGCCGACGAAGCCGAGTGGGCGCTCCGGGCAGCTGGCGTGCGCGAGCGCGTCCCGGTGCTCGTCAGCGCAGAGGACGTCAGCCGCGGCAAGCCCGATCCCGAGCCGTATCTCCTCGGCTGCGCGCGCCTGGGGACGGTGCCGGAGCAGAGCATCGCGATCGAGGACTCACCGGCCGGCGTGGCAGCCGGTCGGGCAGCCGGGCTGCGTGTCCTGGCCGTCGCCCGGCGCTCGTTCCCCGAACTCGCCCGCGCCGACCGGGTGGTCGAGCGGCTCAGCTGGGACGACGTGGCCGCGCTCCTGGCTCAGGAGCCCTGAGCGAGGAGCCCGGCGATCTTCCGGGCCAGCTCCACGTCCCGTTCCGTGATCCCCCCGGCCTCGTGGGTCGTCAGCGCCAGCTGCACGCGGTTGTAGCGGATCGTGATGTCCGGGTGGTGACGCTGCTCTTCGGCCAGTTCCGCCACTCGGTTCACGAACGCCATCGCTTCGCGGAAGTTCTTGAACCGGAACTCCCGCACCAGCGCATCGCCCTGTCGCTGCCAGCCCGGCAGCTCTTCGAGCGCCCGCGCGATCGCCGCATCGTCGAGCTTCGCCATACGCCCTCCCGTCCCGGTTCCCGTCCGGCAGGACGATTGTAGCGCAGGCGCCGGCGTCCAGGAGACCAGTCCACACGGATTCACACTACTCTCGCACTGTTCTCTTCCAGAGTGTGTTCTACTCGTGATAGCTCACCGACCGATTCATCGGCTCGGGCACGAGCGCACGCGCTCGTACACGCTCGCGCGCACGAGCAGGCTCTGTGCGCGCATGCCCTTTTTGACATTCGGGGCACCGCCGCGTATACTCCGCCGCCGTGCGTGCGGCCCGTCGCACGCACCTGCCGATCGCGTGAAACGATCGGCAGAACATGGCCAGTACAGGGAGGGAAGGGGTGCGAGCGCTGCCGATACGGCTGCTCGTACTCGGGATGTTCGTGTCGCTCCAGGTCGCCGCCCCGCGGGCCGGCGCGACGGCGGCCGGTTTCGATTCGACCACCGCGCAGCCAGCGGTCGTCGCGCTCTGGATGGCACTCGACGGCGGTGTCCACTACCAGGGCGCTGAGCACTCGTGGCTCCTCGGCCCGGCGATCCGGGCGGTCGCGACCGAACCCTACCAGGAAGCCCCCGGCGGTTCCCGCACCGTCTACTACTTCGACAAGGCCCGCGTCGAGGTCGCCGATCCGGCGACCACCGACCCGCGGCGCGGGCTGACGCTCG
>BEID01000416.1 GCA_002898975.1 bacterium HR27
GCGTGCCGGATGAACACCAAGGAGTCGTTTGCCGACTGCACCGAGGGGACTCCGCAGGAGTAGGTTGCTCAACGGTGCTGTTCGTGAGCCGATCCGGTTGAGTAAGTGAATATGCCCGAAGGCGCGGGCGCGCAGCGGAGTTCCGTGGGCAGCGTAGTAGTGAGCGAGAAACTCCGACTTGATCCGCGCCATGTCGACGCTCGATGGGCACTCGCTCTTGCAGGCCTTGCAGGCAAGACACAGATCGAGCACCTCGTAGGTGCGCGGATCGGTGAAATGGCGTGGCTCGAGGATGCGGCCAGCCAGCGCGTTCCGCAAGGCATTGGCCCGTGCCCGCGTCGTATCGCGCTCGTCGCGGGTCGCCATGTAGGAGGGGCACATCGTACCGCTGCCGATTTTCCGGCAGACGCCAGCACCGTTGCACATCTCGATCGCGCGGAGAAAGCCGCCGTCCTGTTCGAAGCGGAAGAACGTCTTCGGTTCGATCGGGTGGTAGTCCGGCCCGTACCGCAGGTTCTGGTCGAGCGGTGGACAGTCGACGATCTTGCCGGGGTTGAGCAGGTTGAGTGGGTCGAAAGCGGCTTTCAGTTCGCGCATGCACTGGTAGAGGGTCGGGCCGAACAGCAGCGGGTTGAGTTCTCCCCGGGCGAGGCCGTCCCCGTGCTCGCCGCTCAGGACCCCACCGAACCGCTTGGCGAGTTCGAACGAGCCCTCGGTGAGCGCTCGCATCGTCCGCACACCGTCAGCGGTCTTCAGGTTCACGAGCGGGCGAACGTGGAGGCAGCCGGCGCTGGCGTGGGCGTAGAATGCTGCTCTGGTGCCATGCTCGGCGACGAGGCGCAGGATCTCGCGGACGTACTCTGCCAGATGTTCGACTGGGACCGAGACGTCCTCGATGCAGGCGATCGGCTTGTAGTCGCCGCGAATACTGTAGAGGAGGCCGAGTCCGGCTTTGCGAACCGCCCACACGTCAGCCTGACGCTGCCGGTCGCTGATGGCGATGGGATCTCGCCCGATCTTTTGCTCCTCGACGAGGTGCACGAGCTTCCGGAGCTTGTCCTCGAGCTCGGATTCGCTGTCGGCATAGTACTCGACCATGAGGAGCGCTTCCGGATTACCACGGAGGAAGGCGATGCGCGGAGCGTAACCAGGCTGCTCCCGTGTCAGCCGAATGAGCATACCGTCCATCAGTTCGACTGCCGAGGGGCCGGTCTGTAGGAGCGTCGGCACCGCCTCCATCGCAGCGACGAGGTCGTCGAACTGCAAGAGCACGAGTCCGGTGAGGCGCGGTACCGGGACCAGGTTGAGCGTGTATTCGAGGCCGACCGCGAGCGTCCCCTCCGAGCTGGCCAGCAGCCGAGCCACGTTGAGGGTCGGCTCGAGGAGAACCGGAAGGCCGTAACCGCTGGCCCGTCGCCAGTGCTTGGGGAACTCGCGGGCGATCGCGTCACCGTACTGCGAGCGTAGCCGGAGCAGTTCTCGGTAGAGGCGACCCTCGCGCGAAGCGGCAGTGGCGCGTCGTTCGACTTCCTCCCAGGAGAGCGAAGAGAACGTAAGTTCAGTGCCGTCGGAGAGAATCGTGTGTGCCTCGAGCACGTGATCGGCGGTCATCCCGTAGAGGATGGAATGCGAACCTGAGGCGTTGTTGCCGATGACACCGCCGATGGTAGCCCGATCCGCGCTGGCCGGATCCGGTCCGAACATGAGGCCATAGCGACGAAGCTTGGCATTGAGCTGAGCCAGTACAAAGCCCGGCTGAACACGGACTTGCCGCCCTTGCGGATCGATATCGAGCACCTGGTTCAGGTACTTGGAGAAATCGATAATGATCGCTTTCCCAACCGCTTGTCCGGCGAGGCTGCTTCCGCCACCGCGCGGCAGCACCGGCACGCTGTATTTGCGCGCCAACTCGATCGTCCAGCGGACATCGTCGTAGGACCGCGGAATGACGACGCCGATCGGCTCGATCTGATAGTTGGATGCGTCCGTGCTGTACAGCATGCGGCTGTAGAGATCGAAGCGGACCTCACCGTCGAGATGCCAGCGGAGTTCTCGTTCGAGAGCAGCGATCTTCTCACTCTGGTCACTGCGCGAGACGCGATTTGGTACTGCTGTTGTCGACACCGTGCGATCCTCTCTGGACGTTCGACCAGTTCGATCTCGCACGGTGCAGTCTAGCACTCTGCGGCTGATACCGTCAGTCCTCGAGGTTTTCGAGGTCAGGGTCGTCAGCACGCCAGAGCCGTTCAGGAGGAGCGAAGCCCAACTCGACCAGCCGATCGATCACGTCGAGAATAACCGCATCGGGAGTCGACGCGCCAGCAGTGATCCCCACTCGGCGGACCGATGCCACGACCGAAGGATCGATTTCCACTGCGCGCTCGATGAGGATACTTGGCGTACCCAGGGAACGGCTCACCTCAACGAGACGGGCCGAGTTGGAACTCTTGCGACCACCGACGACGACGACGAGGTCGACGTCGCGTGCGAGGCGAGCGAGTGCTTCTTGCCGTTCCCA
>BEID01000417.1 GCA_002898975.1 bacterium HR27
GGCACGAGTGCCAGGCCCTTGCTCGAGATGACGTAAGGGGGGAGCCCGACCAGGGATTCCCCGCGCAAGGTAATGTCACCAGCCAGACGCGGGAGGAGCCCCATGATCGCCCGCATCGTCGTGGTCTTCCCGGCACCGTTGCGTCCGAGTAGACCGACGACTTGTCCTTCATCGACTTTGAAGGAAAGGCCGTTCAGGATGAACTCTTCGCCGTAGCCGCCGTAGACGTCACGCAGCTCCAGCATCTCGACCTCGCATCGCTCCAGCGAGATACGCCGCTTGCACTTCCTCGTTTGCCTGGATTTCCTCGGGCGTGCCGTCGGCCAGGACGGCACCGTGGTGGAGGACCGTGATCCGGTCGGCGAAGGAGAAGACTACCCGCATACTGTGTTCGACGAGCACGATCGTCATATCGCGCGGGAGCTGTTTGAGCCGCTCGATGAAGGCAGGAATCTCGTCGACGGCCAGACCGGCAGCCGGTTCGTCGAGGAGGAGAAGCTTGGGCCGTAGTGCGAAGCGGGCAGCTAACTCGACGCGCCGCTGGTAGCCATGGGGCAGGTGCTTGACTTCGACATCTGCGACATCGAGCAATCCCCATTCCTCGAGAACCCGTTCAGCCTGACGCTGGATCTCTCGGTCTCGCTCGACCAGTCCGGCCAGCCCGAGCAACGGGTGGCGACCACGCAGGAGGGCGAGCAAGACGTTTTGGCGAGTCGTGAGTTCCTGGAAGACGGCCGGCTGCTGGTTGGTCTTCAGGAGCCCTACATCGACGCGGCGATGGGCAGGTAGGCGGGTCACATCGCGGCCGAAGACGAGGACACGTCCACGCGTGGCTGGGAGGAACCCGGCGATCACATTGAGAAGCGTCGTCTTCCCCGCGCCGTTCGGGCCGATGACTGCCCGTCGCTCGCCTGGTTGGACAGTGAGCGAGATATCTTCCAGGATGGTGAGACCACCGATGACCTTGCTGACATGCTCGAGTTGGAGTGCCGGCGTTGCCATCGTCATGACCTTTCGACGACTCGCTCGACAGACCGTTCCGTCGAAGCCGAGGCTTCCCGAATGGGTGGAACGAGTGTCGTTTCACGGCGGAGCCGAGCACGAATCTCACGGATGCGCTGCGGCAAGCGGACGATGCCTTGCGGCAGCAAGAGCACGTTCAGGATGAAGACGATGCCGAGAATCATCACCCACCGCTGGGTGAACGCGCTCACCTCGTAGCGCAGCAACAGGACGAGCAGTGCACCGACCGCTGGCCCCCAGAAGGTGCCGGCACCGCCGAGGATGACCATGATCATGCCTTCACCGGCGAGAAGCCAGCTGATCTGCCCGGGGCCGACGAACCCTTTGAAGTAGGCGAACAGTCCACCGGCCAGGGCACCGAAACCACCGGCGATGGCATAGGCGACGTACTTGAGTCGCCAGGTGGGGTAGCCGAGTCCTTCGAGATAGCGCTCGTTCTCGCGGATACCGACGAGTGCCAGGCCGAAGGGCGAGCGAACGATCCAGGCGATTGCCGCCGTCGCCAGACCGACGATGAGGAGTGCCAGGTAGTAGAAGTTGGCCGTGTCGGAGATTCGGCCGACGAGAAATGGGATCTTCGGGGTCGGGATGCCGGGCAAACCGTCGTCGCCACCCGTGACGTCGCGCCAGAGCCAGACCACGCCGAACAGAACTTGGGTGAGCGAGAGCGTCAGGATGAGGAAATAGGCACCGTGTGTCCGGAGGACGAAGGGGCCGGTCACGAGTGCCACGATGATTCCGGCGATGATCGCGATGAGGAGAGCGGCGGCCATGGGGACACCGTAGTACTTGGCGAGCAGTCCGACCGCATACCCCCCAGTACCGAAGAAGGCCGAGTGACCGAGCGAGGGCAAGCCTGCGTAGCCGAGCAGCAAGTTGAGCGACATCGCGAAGAGCGTGAAGATCAGGATCTCGGTGAGGACGCTGAGAGGATACGTCGGCAGGAGTGCCGGCGCGACGAGGAGAAAGACGGCCAACGCTGCGACGGCAACAGTCCGCCAGTGCTTACTGAGCGCGGTTGCCTTCATTACCTGCCCCCTGTCACCACGCTGTGCGGCCGAGCAACCCTTGTGGCCGGACGATCAGCACGAAAGCGGCGAGCGCCCAGACGGCGAAGAACGAGGCTTCCGGCCAGAATGTCCGCACCATCGTGTCGACGAGCGCCACCACGATACTCGCAATGATCGCGCCCGTCACCGAGCCGAGACCGCCCAGAACTACGACGATGAGCGCCATGAGAAGCAGCTGGACATCGGTACCGGGTGCGACGCCAGTGACGGGGGTGCCGAGTGCACCTCCCAAACCTGAGAGGAAGGCGCCGAGCGCGAAGACGACTGCGAAAATGCGGCGGGCATTGATGCCGAGGCATTGCACCATCTCGAGGTCGTCGACGCCAGCACGGACGTAGGCACCCCACTTGGTCCGTTCGAGGAGATACCACACCACGACCGCCAAGATCGCACCGATGCCGATCAGGGCGACACGGTACG
>BEID01000418.1 GCA_002898975.1 bacterium HR27
GGGCTTTTCGGTGACGTGCGGCAGTGGTGCGAATCGCGCTACGACTGCGTCTACGTCGTCACCTGTCCGGACTGCGGGTGCCGGTTCGTCTTGAGCGAGGCGGAGTTCAACGAACTGGTCGAGCGGAGCGCTGTGCTGCAGGTGTGCGGCGTCTCACCGGCATCGTTCGAGGTCCGTACCCCCTACCCGCGACCGCCGTTGCTCAGCTGAGCGTCATCCGATCGTTGCCCGTTGGTGACTGTCGGCTCAGCGGTGACAGCCTGGGCGGCCTGCAGCACTGCTGCGAGGGTCCCTTCGGCGATCGCGGTGGCGAGACGCTGCGGCGGTCCCTCGACCGTCACGATGCGGCGGGCAGAGGTTCTTCCCCGATAGGCGGGTACGTTCGCGGGATGGCAGATCACAGCAGTGAAGGTGGCGGGATCGATCCGGGACCGCAGCTGATCGAGCAGCGGATCGTCCGGAACGAGGTCGACCAAAATGGTCTGTAGGTGCGGCCGGGTCAGTTGTCCGACCCACCGTGTCAGCTCCTCGTCTACGCCGAGTTCGACGAGTGCGATGTCGGCAGTGGCCAAGGTTCGGCCGAGCCACTCGACCAGGTCGGCCCCGAAGCGACGTTCGACCGTGTGGTAACGGAGGTCGGGCCAGGCGCGTGCCAGCTCGCGGAGCGCAGCTGCCCCGCGGCGGCGAAGAGCAGCGACGGTCAGCGGGTTACCCCGCTCCTCGAGGAACAGCGCTTCCTGATTCTGCTGGGTGAGAAACCGGCCGAGTAGCCGGAAGACCTGCGTCGGTACATGTTCCTCGGCGGCAACGAGCGAGCGGACGAAGATGACCCATCGAAAGCGGGGAATCGACACCGATCACCTCCGCGTATGGACTGTGGATCCTGCGAGCACGACGCTGATTTCTGGGTCGCACTTGACCTCGAGCGCGTACCGGCCGTTCTGTCGCTTGATGGACAGGTCGAGTCGCGTGCCAGCAAAAGAGATCCCTTCGAGCTGCACCTCGTTCAGCCAGTCCGGAAACGCTGGGCGGAGAACGAGACGACGTTCGGCGGCACGGGGTTCGGCACCGAGCAGCACCTGGAGCAAGAAGGGGATGGTGCCGGCGGCCCAGGCTTGTGGACTGCAGCTGACCGGATAGGAGATCGGCACCATGCATTCGGCTTCGTCACGGCCGAAACCGCAAAAGAGTTCCGGCAAGCGGTAGTACGGGAAGGTAGTCGCCACCTCGACGAGGTCGCTGATAAGCTGGACTGCTTCGCGGTCGAAACCGTAGCGGCGGAGCCCGGCGATGGTGAGCGCATTGTCGTGCGGCCAGATACTTCCGTTGTGGTAGCTCATCGGATTGTAGTGCGGCATGGACTTGGCGAGTGTCCGGATACCCCAACCGGAATAGAGATCCGGGGCGAACAGCCGCGTGACGATCCGGGCAGCGCGCTCCGGGCTGACGATCTCGCTCCACAGGCAGTGCCCCGGGTTCGACGAGATGGCTGGCACGAGTCGACCGAGGCCATCGATCGCCTGCCCGTAGAACTGCTGGTCTTCCATCCAGAAACGCTGCTCGAAGCGCTCCCGCAAGCGCTCGGCTTCGGCACGGAGACGCGCAGCGAGCATACGGAGGGATGTCTCGCCGTAGCGCTGCAGAACGACGGCGAGAGCTCGTTTCGCCTGGTACACGTAGCCCTGGACTTCGACGGGTGCGATGGGCGGTGATGGCTCGGTCCCATCCAAAAAAAGGAGGGAATTGTGGCTGTCTTTCCAGTTCTGATGGACGAGACCTCGCGGTGACACTTTACCGTAATCGACGAATCCGTCTCCGTCATGGTCGCCGTACTCATCGATCCAGCGGAGCGCTGCCTCGACGGCAGGGAAGAGCTCTTCGAATAACGCCGGCGAGCCGATCCAATTCATGAGTTCGCAGAAGGCGATGATGAACAGCGGCGTCGCGTCGACGGTCCCGTAGTAGGGACTGTGAGGTGTCTCACCGAGGCGAACCATCTCGCCGAACCGCAGCTCGTGCAGGATCTTGCCTGGCTCCTCCTCGGTCCAGGGATCGACCTTCTGACCCTGGTATCGTGCCAAGAACCGGAGCGTCTCCAGGGCGAGCTCCGGGGAAAAGAGCATCATCTGGAGGCTCACGATGAGACTGTCGCGGCCGAATGGCGCGACGAACCACGGAATGCCAGCGGCGACGAGTCGTCCACCAGGGAAAGGCGTGAGCAGGGCACGCAGGTCGTCGAGACTGCGCTGGAGGATACGGTCGAGGAACTCGTGATCGGTACGGACACGAGCGAACGAGATCGCTGCTGGCTCGGCTGGTTCGGTGAGTCGTGAGACATCTGGCACGCGAACGCTGACGCGTCGCTCGATGAGTTCGCGCGGGGCGACACGGAACGAGAGACGGTCAGTGCCGTGAGCGGGGAGCGTCGACCGGAACAACGTGAAGGCACGGGGCGGGTGAATCGTGCCGCGTGCTCGGATCAGCTGGTCGTGTCCCGGTAGGAGCATGCGGG
>BEID01000419.1 GCA_002898975.1 bacterium HR27
GGCGTGGGACGCGGCGATGGGCTGGGCGAGGGTGTCGGGGTAGGCGGCGTTTGGCCGGGAGTGGACCGAGTTGCCACTGTGGCGGTCGGTAAAGGGGTGGTGGGAGCGATGGTCGGTGACTAGGTTGCGGTAGGAGAGGCGAAACGGGGCGGTGTGCCGACCTCCTGTCGAATCCCGATGCTGCACGCCGAGAGCAAGAACGAGGCCGAGGCGAGGAGGAAGGCACGCCGTGTGGTGCGGGTCGGGAGACAGGGCTGGCGCACCAGGTGGGATCCCATCGTCACATCTCCTTCCGTCACGCGGCACCGAGATAGCGCAGTGCGATGGCGGTCAGCAGGCGGACGCCGACCGCGAGTGCGTCCTCGTCGAGATCGAACCGCGGGTGATGGGGCGGATAGACGATGCCACGTTCCGGTGCGGCGACACCGAGGCCAATCATGCACACCGGTACCCGCTGTGCCACGAAGGCGAAGTCCTCACCTGCCATGATCGGCTCGCGATCGAAGACACGGTCGGGGCCGAGGAGCTCGGTCGCGACCTGGCGGGCGAGCGCGGTGAGTTCCGGATCGTTGTGCATGGCCGGGTAGCCACGCAGATAGACCGTCTCGACCTCGGCGCGCAGCGCTCCAGCGATACCACGTGCGAGCTCGGCGATTCGTCGCTCGATCTGGTCGCGGACAGTGGGAGAGTAGGTGCGGACGGTTCCCTCGAGGACAGCGTGATCGGGAATGATGTTGGTGGCTGTCCCGGCGTGCAGCTTGCCGACAGTGATGACAGCTGCATCGAGCGGGTCCGTCTCACGGCTGACCAGCGTCTGCAGCGCCACGACGATATGGGCGGCGACGACGATGGGATCGACTGCCGTCTGCGGTTTGGCAGCGTGTCCGCCGACACCGCGCACGACGATGCGGAAGGTGTCGGCAGCGGCGGTGGCGGGACCGGGCGAAATAGCGACTTCACCGGCCCGGCGTGTGCTATCGACGTGCAGCGCGAACGCGGCATCGACTGGCGGATCGTCGAGAATACCGTCTGCGATCATCGCGGCAGCACCGCCCGGTCCTTCTTCGGCTGGCTGGAACATCAGCTTCACTGTGCCCGCAAAGTGGTCCCGGAGCTGGTTCAGGAGCTCAGCGACGCCGAGGAGGATGGTGGTGTGGGCATCGTGCCCGCAGGCATGCATGACTCCGAGGCGCGTCGATCGGTACGGCACGTCGTTCTGCTCGTCGATCGGTAAGGCATCCATGTCAGCGCGCAACAGGACCGTTCGCCCCGGTCCGCGCTCGCCGCGGATGATAGCGAGGATGCCGTTGCCCCCGGTGGTCGGCCCCGGCTGGATACCGGCGGCGCGGAGTGCTACCGGTGACATGAAGAGCGGGCGTCCATCACCGCCGAGGCCGGTCCGGTGCTCGATCCCGAGTTCGCGGAGATGGCCGGCAACGAGGCGCGCGGTGTTGGTTTCCTGCAATGAGAGCTCCGGATGCATGTGCAGGTAGCGGCGTGTTTCTCGAAGCCAGGCATCGAGTTCCGGCGTGACGCGGACGAGTTCGTCCCACTGCATCGTTCCCCCCCTCGGTCGTCCGTGCCTGGGCTGATGCTACCACCGGACCGACTGTGCGATCGATGACGACCATGCTGGTGCGGAAGCGCCGTTGCGGTTTGCAGGCTCAGGGCGTCCTTTGTCAAGATTCTGGTGATCTTCAGGGGTGACCCGTTCGGGCCCTGGGTGATCGAACAGGGCAGGTTCCGCGATGCTGGTTGCGTTGCTCGGTCGACTCCTCAGTATCGTCCTCATCGATCTCGTTCTCAGCGGGGATAACGCGCTCGTCATCGGCATGGCAGCGCACCGCCTGCCGCCGGGCCAGCGTCGCTGGGCGATCGTCCTCGGTGGCTTGGGCGCGATCGCGCTGCGCGTGCTGTTCACAGCTCTGGCTGCGCTGCTCCTGGCGATCCCGTTCTTGCGAGCGATCGGTGGGCTGCTCATCGGGTGGATCGGCTTCAAGCTGGTGCGCGAGGAGAGCGAGACGCGGGACATCGCGCCAGCAACGTCGCTGTGGGAAGCGGTGCAGACGATCACGCTGGCGGACTTCGTGATGAGTTTCGACAACATGCTGGCGGTGGGTGGAGCTGCGCATGGGACCGTCGAACTCCTCGCCTTCGGCCTTCTCGTGTCGATGTCCTTGATTCTCTTTGGGAGCGGATTGATCGCGCTCTTGCTCGATCGTTTACGCTGGTTACTGTGGGTCGGCGTCGCGGTACTCGGCGTAACCGGTGGGCGGATGATCGTCGAAGACCCGATCGTCGCCGCGCGGCTGCATCCGGTGCTCGAGTGGCCACTAGTGGTCGGTTTCGGCGTGGTGGTGTGCGGCAGTGCTGCCTGGCCGTTCGTACGGCGGGTCCTGCGGCGCCGGTCGGGACTGCTGAGTGGAGACGAGCGGGGACACGCTGACGCCTGAGGATGGGTAAAGATGTACATCGGTCGCTTCCCGTACGGTCGATACGAG